>CBDTYI010000017.1:0-18392 GCA_965364565.1 uncultured Gammaproteobacteria bacterium
TCACCGCTATCGATAACGCTGACCCGCACCGCTGCCTGGTCGAACCGGGTGGCAATTTGCAGCCGACGATCCTCGGGTTTCACCGTATCCATGGCATCGATACCGTTGCGAACCAGGTTGAGAATGACCTGTTCCAGCTGAATCATGTTGCCATCGATCGGCGGCAGTCCATCGGCCAGGTCCAGCTCGATAGTCACCGCGTGGCGGCGCGCCTCGGGCGTGACCAGCGCATGGACATTGCGGACCGCCCTGTTCAGGTCGACAGGACCGCGCTCCGCGTTGCCCTTCTGCACGAACTTGCGAATCTGGCGGATGATATCGGCGGCCAGCTTGGCACCCTCTACGGCGCGTTCCAGACCGTCGGCCAGTTTCCCGTCGTCACGTGCCCCGGAGCGCAGCAGGCGCAGGCAGCCGCTGCTGTAGTTGATTGCGCCGGTGAGTGGCTGGTTCAGCTCGTGCGCCAGGCTGGCCGCCATTTCGCCGATGGTGCTCATGCGGGATACCCGCGCAAGCTCCGCCTGATGACGCTGCTGGGCATCGTTGGCCAATTGGCGTTCCAGTTCGTCACCTATCCATTGCGCCATGACCCTGAGCAGTTCGTGATCCCACTGGCTCAAGGGTTCGGTTCGAGCCTCGTGGCCGGCAAACTCCAGGGTGCAGTGAACCCTGCCTTCGACCAGCACGGCGGCTCCCAGGTAGGTCCTCCATCCGCGTTGCAGGCAGGCTGCGTCGGGTCCGGTTTCCTGCTCGAGGTCCGGGATATCCAGCGGTTCACCGCGCAGCGCGATCAGGCGCGCGGCACAGCGCGACTCGATCGGCCCCGGTGGCTCGGACGCCGCCGCGCTGTCAGCGGATATTCTGCAGACTCGGTGTTGGTCGCCGTCGACGCTGGCCAGCACTGCGACGGGTGCACCGTAATAGGCGCGCCCGGCGTCCAGCAGCCGTCCCAGGCGCGCCTCGTGCGACAGGTCCGGTGCGCTGGTGATCCTGACCAGTTCGCGCAGCGCGACGCGGCTTTTTTCCAGTGCCCGGTTGGTCATTTCCAGGTCCCCCGTGCGCGCCGCGACCTGTTGCTCCAGGGTGTCGCGGTAACGCCCCAGTGCTTGCTGGGAACGCTCACGCTGTACGATTTCGCGGCGCAGCTCGCGCTCCGTCTCTCTCAGGCGGCGGTTGGTGCGTGATACGTAGCCGTTGACCAGAATCAGTGCCAGCAGCACAAGCAGCGCGCCGATGATCCAGTGCGCGTAACGTTTTATCACCGCCAGGGGGGTGGTCTGGCGCAGCACTTCGTAGGGGCCGATCTTGAGCGTCTGCATCAGCTCGTGCACCGGGGAGTAGTCCATTGGAATGGTCCAGCCGGCGCTGCGCGCGCTGCGGGCGGCGGGGTGGTCTGGCGGCATTGACAACAGGGCCCTGGTAACCCGGCTGGCCAGCTCGCGCGGCGTGTCTTTCAGCGTGGCGAACGGCCATTCCGGGTACAGTCGCGTGCTCAAGGGGATGGCGCTGCCCGTTGCCGGCTGTGGGTTGAGTATTCGAAACTCGTCGAGCGCAACGCTGCCCGCCTCGACCATGCGCGCCAGTGTCTCGGCGCGCACCGTTGCGGCATCGACGACGCCGGCACGCACGGCCAGTACGATTCTGTCCTGCGGAAAGCCGGCAAAACGCAGATCGGCGAAATCCCGGAACGGATCGACGCCCTGTTGCTTGAGCTCGCGCCACGCCATCTGGAAGCCGCCGAACGCGTCGGGGCTGACCGCCATAAAGGACCTGCCCTCCAGGTCACGCAGCGTTTCGACCGCGGCGTTGTCTGCACGTGCAATGACAACCGCGCCGTAATTCACCCGGGTGCGACCGCGTTCTCGGGTTTGCAGGGTTGCGATTCGGGAGACACCGAAACGCGACTCCAGGTAAACATAGTTTCCCGGATTGGTGAGTGTGAAATGAAGCTGGTCCGAGCGGATGGCCTCGGCCATTTCATTGAGATCCACCGGTACGATTTCGAAACGGTGGTCGGGCAGGTGCTTCGACAGATACTCGGCAGTGGGCGACCAGCGCACCAGCGCCTGCGCCTTGCCGCGGTGCGCCAGAACGCCGATGCGGGCGATTTCCGCCTCGCTCGGGGTCGCACCTTTGTGATTCTCCGCTGCGCTCGGGGGCGACAACAGTGCGCCCAGCAGCAGTGAGCCGGCTGGAGAAAGGTTCCAGGCCCGTTTCATGGTTGACGCTCCGACGAGAAACGCTGTTACAACACTATAGACTAGGGAGGTGCCGCGAAAATTCCACTGTGAATGTGCAGCGCAGATGGCGAAGCGTGTGACGCGAAGAAAAAGGTGCTGCCGTCGGAGCGGGTGCGTCGTGCCCCGACACGCTTGCCAGAGAACGTCGCGAGGCCGATGCAGGCTCTACGTTCCGGACGCCTGGTTCCCGGTTTCCGGCCGGGCCGGAGCGGCCGGAGCCTGTTCCCGGTGGGGCCAGTAAGTCGTGAACTTCTGCTCGGCGAGCATCTTGTTCTCATACCAGAGCTGAAAGATCCAGTCGCCTTCGACCAGTTCGTAGTCCTCGCTAAGCGCGTAGGCATCAATTGAGGTGACAATGCCGTGCGTGGTTTTCTTGCCGAGCTTGCGCTCCGAACGGGTTACCTTGGTACCGTCCGGCAAATTCATCTCGGGATGCACCAGCACGCGTTTGAAACTGACCTGTTTCTGGTCGGGCGGAAACTTCAGCCAGTAGCGATAACCGAAGGTAACGCCGTTGCGCAGCGGAATGCGATCGGTGTTCTGGTTTTCGAGAAATTCCAACGTTGCACCGCGAATGACCTTGCCTGTACTGGTCTTTGCACTGTCCTGGACCCAGCCTGCGCCCCGGTGCCGGAATAGCCCGTGTCTGGTGGCTTTGCCGTAAGGGAGAGCCGGTTCTGTTAGTGCCACAGCGCGCGGCTCCGGCGCAGCCGGGTTTTGATCGCAAGCGCTCAGCAGGACGCCAAGCACACTCACTGCTGACAGTAGCAAAACCAGACGTTTCATAGTGACTCTGATCTGGGGATCCATCACACGGGATGCGACGCCGGCAACCGAGCATATCTGAATCACGCTCGTTTGCTGCACTGCCACACCGGTCACCGCTCTACCTGTTGACGTTGACGGTTGGCGCTGGCGGGCGGCAGACCCGCGGTGACGAAACAGGCCGGTGGCGCGATACCTCATGCCGCCGGCCCCCGTCAGCGTACAGGCCACCCGCACCTTGGTCTTGCCGCGCGGCTTACTGACCGAACGCCTCGTGGATCACCATCAGCATGCGCGGATCCACCGGTATCACAGGATCATTGTCGCTGTCTGGCCCGGTGTAGCCGAAGGTGGCGATCGGCTGAGCACAACCGGTGTTCGAGGCCGGGTCGTTCGGATCGCCGGTGCAGGGCCCGCTGGCGCCATCGGTGAAGCTGGGATGGATGATGTACTCACCGACACCTCCGCCCGGCACGAAGCACTGGTTGGCCGGGTGACCGGGTCCGGGGTTACCGTCACTATCGGCATCACAACCGGGGTTGAAGGCCGAGGAGGCCACCAGCAGGGTCTCGACGTCGCACAGGTCCTCTTCGGCTGCATAGCCGTTCGCGTTGTATTCGGTCGCGTAGACATGGGCGTTGGTCTTCACGAAGTCGCAGCCGGGACCGGACATGCGGTTGGTGCGGATGCCGGCGATGACGTTGACGCCCGGATCCAGGCCGATGCTGCGGCGCAGCGTTGGATCGTTATAGTTGGCAACCTCGCCTTCATCCTCCGGGCTGGTGCCGCCGATCGAGGCAATGTTGACCCGCTGGCGAAATACGCTCGGGTTGCAGCCGCCAGGAGAGCCGGCGTACTCGCCACGCAGGCAGGGGCGCCAGGGAATCGCGGCGCCAGGGGCTGTCGGCCGGTTCGCCCAGACGAAAGTCGATAATATTGGTGACCACGGCCCTGTTCTTGTGCTTGCCGAGGTGGAAACCGGCTGCACTGTTGGATCCGACACCCTCGCTTTTCTCGTTGTCGACACCGGCCTTCCAGTCGATCTCGAGCACCGCAGCGCCGTGGAAAGTGCTGACATACATGCCACTGTCAGAGAACATGATGCCGGCGAAACAACCCCACAGGTCGTGACCGGGTTCGCCCGGTGACTTGCAGTGTCTCCTGGTCGATGACCAACAGACGGCTGTTAGCGGCACGTTCGGGGGTGCTCGCGACCGGCGGGAAAAACATGTCGGCCTCGAGGCCGGTCGGCGACTCGTCGGCGCGGTCCGAGTTCTGGGCATTGAAGAAGTTGGCGTCGCAGATTGCCTGGATCAGGTTGCCGTTGGGCATCAGCTGGGTCCCGAGCGGGCGTGGCACACTGCCGCGGCCGGCAGGCCCGGTGGGATTGCCCAGCAGCGGCCGGTAGGACACCGTGCGAATCGGCGTGCCGTCGCGATGGAATTCGGTCAGCGCCTGCTGACCCGCACTGGTAATGAAGGCGTGGCCGTTCTCGCCCCCGGAGAGCACGCCGGTGGGTTTCCAGGGGCCCGGGCACTCGACATAGGCGTCATCACCGGCGTTGACACCGCCGGGACAGATGTCGGTGTCAACGTTTGTGAGACTGAACGGCGCGTTGACCGTGATGCCGGGCGTGCCGGTGAAAATGTTCATTTCGATGACGCGGCCCGGTCCGTTCGCAGCAAACGGCGTATTCTGCGCATCCGCCATCATGTAGTTGCCTTCGATGCAGACCGGCGTGCCGGCTTCGTCGAAATCATGGGCCGCCAGGCCTCCAGTGAGCATACTCAGCGCTGCGGCAACGCTGGCGGTGATAGAGTTTTTTGCAAGTCTCGTCATGTCCACTCCTCACGTCTATTAGAATTGGAGTAAATTGGAGCATCCTCCGCCGCCACCGATCCTGCGTGTATGGAGCAGCCTTACTGTGATCATTCATGCCGGCGAATTATTCATGCTTATTCGCCGCCGATGGTAGCCAGCGGGTCAGGGGGCCGTAGGTGATAGAGGACACCGAAAGCGGCGAGCAACAGTCAGTCGAGCCCAACGATATTGTGATGACGGTGGGTCGGCCGGAGGCTTTTGTAGACCCGCACACCGAATCGTTGCAGGGGCTATCCAGACGGCCCGGTGACAAGCGCTCCGGACGTCTGCCGTTTTCGGACCCCTGTGTTGGCCGTCTGGGGAAGACGCGAGCACAAATAGGATAATCGCAGCGATTCAGCGATAATTGCCCCCTGACAGGAGAATTTGTGGAGTGAGGCCATATGCAAAACGGGATTCTTTTGGGGGGCGCCGGGGACCAGCAGATCTGGCTCGATGCCGCGATGGCCAATCGTCACGGTCTGATAACCGGGGCCACCGGCACCGGCAAGACAGTCACTCTGCAGCTGCTCGCGGAATCGTTTTCGCGCCTGGGCGTGCCGGTGTTTGCCGCCGACATCAAGGGCGACCTGTCGGGCGTGGCGCGGCCGGGTAGCGATCATCCCAAGGTGGCGGAGCGGGTGAGCCGGATCGGCATCAGCGACCATGGTTTCGAGGGCTCTCCGGTGCTGTTCTGGGACGTGCGCGGGGAGAAGGGCCACGCTGTGCGCACCACGGTCTCGGAAATGGGACCGGTGCTGTTGTCCAACCTGCTGGAGCTGAACGAAACCCAGGAAGGGGTGCTGCAGATCGCCTTTTCCCTGGCCGATGACCAGGGCCTGCTGCTGCTCGACCTGAAAGACCTGCGGGCGATGCTGAACTGGGTCAGCGACAACGCCGCTGATCTCAGCCGCGAATATGGCCGCGTCTCGACACAGAGTGTCACGGCCATACTGCGGCGCCTGCTGGTGCTGGAAGAGGCAGGTGGCGATCTGTACTTCGGCGAACCGGCGCTGCGTATCGAACACCTGCTGCAGAACGATTTCTCCGCCCGGGGTGTCATCAGTCTGCTGGATGCAACCACCCTCTATCACAACCCGCGCATCTACGCGACCTTCCTGCTGTGGCTGCTCTCGGAGCTGATGGAACAATTACCGGAGCGGGGCGATGCACCGCTGCCGAAGCTGGTGTTTTTCTTTGACGAGGCCCATCTGCTGTTCGACAAGGCGCCGCGGGCGCTGCTGGAACGCATCACCCAGGTGGTGCGCCTGATCCGCTCCAAGGGCGTGGGCGTGTTTTTCGTTACCCAGTATCCCAGCGATGTGCCGGAGGAGGTCATAGGACAGTTGGGTAACCGTATTCAGCACGCGTTGCGCGCCTTCACACCGCGCGATCGCAAAGCGCTCAGGGCCGCGGCCGAAACGTTTCGCGCCAACCCGGCTTTCGACACCGAGGCCGCCATCGGCGAACTGGGTGTCGGGGAGGCCCTGGTGTCCACGCTCGACGCCAAGGGTGTGCCCAGCGTGGTGGAACGTACCCTGATTGCGCCACCGCGTTCGCGTATCGGGCCGCTCAGCAGCGAGGAACGCGCCGAGACAATCGCCAGATCGCCGCTGCGTGGCAGCTACGAAAACGTCGTCGACCGGGAATCCGCATTCGAAATGCTGAAAAAGCGCGCCGAGGAACTGGAGGCGCAACGCGCCGAAGCGGCGCGGCAGGAAGGCGAATCGGCCGCCAGCGGCAAGGCGCGCGGGCGCAGCAGTGGCCGCCAGCGACAGGGCGCGGTAGAGGCTTTCACCAAGTCGGTGCTGCGCAGCGTCGGCAGCAGCCTGGGGCGCAGCATTGCCCGCGGCATCCTCGGCTCGATCATCGGCAGGCGCTGAAGGCATCTCGGCTGCGCTTATCCCGTCGGGCCCCCGCATGGCTCGTCCGTGGAAACGACCCCAAAAACGATGCCCCTGACCGGTCTACGCGGTCTCGAAATCAATACTTGACTAAAAAGATAGGTTATATACAATAATACTTGACAATTTTACTCAGGTATTGCCCTTGCGATCGGTGCGGTCATTCGCCGTAGCCCGCGTCGGGGCGGTCGCCTACGCAAACGGAGGTTGTTAATGGCTAGCGCAACACCGCAGTTGGCTGAGCTGATGAAAGGTGGCTACGAAGCGGGTTTCAGCACCGACATCGACTCGGATACCCTGCCGCCCGGGTTGAACGAGGAGGTGATCCGGCTGATTTCGGCGCGCAAGAACGAGCCCGAGTTCATGCTGGAGTCGCGCCTGAAAGCCTTCCGGCACTGGCTCACCATGCAGGAACCGGGCTGGGCGCATGTCAATCACCCGCCTATCGATTTCCAGTCCATCAGTTATTACTCGGCTCCCAAGAGCCGTAAGGACGCTCCCAAGAGTCTGGACGAGGTCGACCCGAAACTGCTGGAGACCTATAACAAGCTCGGCATCCCGCTCCAGGAGCAGGAGCTGCTGGCCGGGGTAGCGGTAGACGCGGTGTTCGACAGCGTCTCGGTGGCGACCACATTCCGTGACAAGCTGGCGGAAGCCGGAGTGATTTTCTGTTCCATTTCGGAAGCGGTGCACGAACACCCGGAACTGGTGCAGCAGTACCTCGGTTCGGTGGTCCCGCACACAGACAATTTCTTTGCCGCGCTCAATGCCGCGGTGTTCACCGACGGGACCTTTGTCTACATCCCGCAGGGTGTGCGCTGTCCCATGGAGCTGTCCACCTACTTCCGCATCAACGCGCGCAACACGGGACAGTTCGAGCGTACCCTGATCGTGGCCGAGGCGGGCAGCCATGTGAGCTACCTGGAGGGCTGCACGGCGCCGATGCGCGACGAGAATCAGCTGCACGCCGCGGTCGTCGAGCTGGTAGCGCTGGAAGACGCCCGCATCAAATACTCGACGGTGCAGAACTGGTATCCCGGCGATGAGCAGGGGCGCGGTGGCATCTACAATTTTGTCACCAAGCGCGGCGATTGCCGCGGCGACCGCTCGCACATCTCCTGGACCCAGGTCGAGACCGGTTCGGCCATCACCTGGAAGTACCCGAGCTGCATCCTGCGCGGTGACGATTCCATCGGCGAATTCTATTCGGTGGCGTTGACGCGCGGTTATCAGCAGGCCGATACCGGCACCAAGATGATCCATATCGGGCGCAATACCCGCAGCACCATCGTGTCAAAGGGTATCTCGGCCGGACGGGGGCAGAACAGTTACCGCGGGCTGGTGCGCATGAG
Organism: uncultured Gammaproteobacteria bacterium; assembly: GCA_965364565.1. Classification (GTDB taxonomy): domain Bacteria; phylum Pseudomonadota; class Gammaproteobacteria; order DSM-19610; family DSM-19610; genus Thiogranum. The sequence goes on from CBDTYI010000017.1 coordinate 8,119, forward strand.
CCAGCGTGCCGAGAACGCGCGCAATCACACCCAGTGCGATTCGCTGCTGATCGGGGATCGCTGCGGTGCGCATACGTTTCCGTACATCGAGGTGAAAAACCCGACCGCGCGGGTCGAGCACGAGGCAACGACATCGAAGATCGGCGAGGATCAGCTGTTCTACTGCCGGCAACGCGGGCTCTCGGAAGAGGAAGCGGTTTCCATGCTGGTGAACGGCTTCTGTAAGGAAGTGTTCAAGGAGTTGCCCATGGAGTTCGCGGTGGAAGCCCAGAAACTGCTCAGCGTAAGTCTGGAAGGCGCGGTGGGTTGATCAGAATATGAAACCAGGAGATTTTGACATGTTGGACATAAAGAATCTGGCCGTTTCGGTCGAGGGCAAGCCGATACTCAAGGGCCTGGACCTGAACGTCGGGGCGGGCGAAGTGCACGCCATCATGGGGCCGAACGGCTCCGGCAAGAGCACGCTGGCGCACGTGCTGGCGGGGCGTGAGGGCTACCAGGTGACTGGTGGCGAAGTACGCTTCGAGGGCCAGGATCTGCTGGAGCTCAACACCGAGCAGCGCGCACACCAGGGCCTGTTCCTGGCGCTGCAGTACCCGCTCGAGCTGCCCGGGGTAAACAACACCGTGTTTCTCAGGACGGCGCTCAATGCCATTCGCAGGGCGCGGGGTGAGGCGGAACTGGACGCCGTTGCCTTCCTGAAGGTGCTGCGCGAGAAGCTCAAAGTGGCGCACCTGGGCGAAGACCTGCTCAAACGCGCCGTCAACGCCGGCTTCTCCGGTGGTGAGAAGAAACGCAACGAAATTCTCCAGATGGCGCTGCTGGAGCCGAAGCTGGCGATCCTGGACGAAACCGACTCGGGACTCGATATCGATGCCCTGCGCATTGTCGCTGACGGCGTCAACACGCTGCGCAGCCCGGAGCGCGCCATGATCGTAGTGACCCACTACCAGCGTCTGCTGGATTACATCGAGCCGGATTTCGTCCACGTGCTGGCCGGCGGTCGTATCGTGCGTTCCGGCGACAAGAGTCTGGCTCTGGAGCTGGAAGAAAAGGGCTATGGCTGGATCGGGGGCGAGGAGGCGGCATGAACATCGTTGCGCAACCCGCGGAACGCTACCGCAACCTCATCGATCAGGTTAGCGCCGACCTGCCGGGCCGCGAGCTCGACTGGCTGGAAACCCAGCGCGGACGCGCCGCGGCCCGGTTCGCCCAGCTCGGGTTTCCCACCCGCAAGGACGAGGCCTGGCGTTACACCAGCCTGGACGGGCTGCTGGGGCAGACCTTCGAGCCGGTCAGCGAACCGTTCACGGCGCTGGACGAAGCCGATCTCGGCGATTACCTGGTGCCGCAGCAGGAAAGTTACCGGCTGGTGATTGCCAATGGCCGTCTGGTGCCGGCCCTGTCGAGGCTCAACGGGCTGCCACCCGGCGTCACGGTGCAGAGCCTGCACGAAGCGCTGGCCGCGACCCCCGAACGGCTGTCCGCCTGGCTGGGCCGGGCCGCCGGGGAGGGGGCCCATGCCTTCAGCGCGCTGAACAGCGCCCTGGTCAACGACGGCCTGTTCGTGCATGTGGCGGCCGGCTGCACGGTCGACAAGCCGATCGAAGTGCTGTTTCTCAGTCTGGCCCTGGATGACTCGATCCTGGCGCAGCCGCGCAATCTGGTGGTGCTGGAGGCCGGTGCCAGCGCCACGCTGGTGGAGCGCTACGCCAGTCCGGGCGATTCGGTGTATTTCAACAACGCGCTGGTGGAAGTATTGCTGGACCACGGGGCGCGTCTGCAGCACTACCGCGTGCAGGAAGAAAGCATCAACGCCTACCACATTAGCGGTCTGTACGTGCGCCAGGCGGCAAACAGTGACTACTCGGGCACCTGCCTGGCGCTGGGCGGCGCCTGGTCGCGTACCGACTGCAATGTCGAGTTCGGCGCCGCTGGAGCGAGCGCGCAGCTGAACGGACTGTACGTGGTGGGCGACCGGCGCTTCGCCGATTTCCACCTGAATGTACGTCACAGCGTGCCCAACTGTGCCAGCCGCGAGAATTTCAAGGGCATTGTGCTGGGCCGTGGTCGCGCCGTGTTCGACGGTCGCATACTGGTGGACAAGGACGCGCAGCGCAGCGACGCGCAGCTGTCCAACGCCAACCTGTTGCTGTCGCGTAACGCCGAGGTGGACACCAAGCCGCAACTGGAAATCTACGCCGACGACGTCAAGTGCAGTCACGGCACCAGCGTGGGACAGCTGGATCCGCAGCAGGTGTTCTATCTGCGCTCGCGCGGCATCCCGGAAGCCGAGGCGCGCAAAATGCTGTGTCTCGGGTTCGCCGGCGAAGTTCTGGAGGGATGCGCGGTGGGTGGATTGCAGGAACAGGTGCAGGCGCGGCTGCGCGAGCTGCTCGACAGCACGGCAGCCGGCGCGAGCGAAAGCGCTCCGGCTTGAGCGGACAGTAACAGGGTGATGCCATGCAGACAGCAGTGATCCGGTTTATGGACAGAGAGGACGAAGCGCCGCAGCGGCGCGAAATCGAGTATGAGATGGTGGAGCTCGACAGCAGTGACGCGGCGCTGGAACAGCGGGTCGTGGCCGCGCTGCGCAGCGTTTACGATCCGGAGATCCCGGTCAATATCTACGACCTGGGTCTGATCTACGTGGTGCACATCGATGATCACAACGTCGTGAATGTGCAGATGACCCTGACCGCGCCGGCCTGCCCGGTGGCCGGTACCTTGCCGGGCCAGGTCGAGAACGTGTTACGCGAGGTCGAGGGGGTGCGCGATGCCAGTGTCGAACTGGTCTGGGACCCGCCCTGGGATCAGGCGCGTATGTCGGAAGAGGCCCGGCTGACACTGGGATTGCTTTGAGGGTTTGAACGACAGAGGGACAGACTATGGCTGTACAGTTAACTGAAGCCGCCGCACGGCATGTGCAGAAAATGCTCGAGAAACGGGGCGCCGGCCTGGGGCTGCGCCTGGGTACCCGGGTCAGTGGCTGCACCGGTTTCGCTTACGTGGTGGACTATGCCGACGCGCTCCAGGACGGCGACGCGGTGTTCGAGAGTTTCGGCGTCAAGGTTATCGTGGACCCGAAGAGCCTCGGCAACCTGGACGGCACCGTGGTCGATTACCAGAAGACCAACGCCATCAACTCGGGGTTCGAATTCAATAACCCGAACATCGCCGACACCTGCGGTTGTGGCGAGTCTTTCAGCGTGCGCAACGCCGGCTGAAGCCGGACAGGGAAACCGAGTAATGACGAACCTGCAAGATATCGTGGAGACTTTTGAGCTGCTTGGCGACTGGGATCAGCGCTACCAGTACCTGGTGGAAGTCGGTGAACAACTGCCGCCACTGCCCGAGGCGGTGCGCAACGAAGACCACCGGGTCAAGGCCTGCATGAGCCGGGTGTGGGTGTGCGCCTACCCGGACCCGCATCGAGCGGGGCGCATCGCGTTCCATGGCGACTGTGATACGGCCATCATCAAAGGCGTGCTGGCGCTGCTGATCCAGCTGTGCTCGGGCAAGACCGCGCAGGAGATCCAGGAGCTGGACATGGACGAAGTGTTCGGGCGTCTGCAGCTCGATGAACACTTGTCACCCAATCGGCACGTCGGCGTCTACGCGATATTCGAACTGATGAAAACACAGGCCGCCGCGGTGGCGGAAAACAATCAGTGCGTGGCCTGAATGCATAACCGTCACAATGTTGCGACATCATTCCCGGGTGCCATCCAGGAGAGCAACAGCATGCGAGCAACAGAATCCGGCTTTGAAGGCTTCGATCTGGACGGACTGGGACGGGATCGGCAGCGGCTCGATTTTGCGCAGTGCCAGTGGGTCAGGGCGTTCCTGACCGATTCCTCACACTACCTCGGGCTGAGCGTGGCGGGCGGCGAGGGGCAGCCGCAGGAAAGGCGCGCCGGGGCTGCGCTGGCGTTCCAGGAGGTCCGGTCGAGCGACGATCTGCGCGGCTGCTGAGTGGGACGCGGCTCCCTGTTACGGCGGCATGAAGATGCGCGGCGTCCGCGCGTTGCGCCATTGCTGGAAGGTCGGGTACTCGAGGTAGGCGCCGCTCAGCACGTAGTCCAGCACGCTGCGCAGACGGTAAAATTGCACCACTGAGTCAACGCGCAGGATTTCCTCGCCCTGTTCGTCGAAAAACAGCAGCGTCGGCGTATAGAACAGCCCCAGCTCATCGGCCCAGCGACGTGCCGTGGTGCGCTGTCCCGACGGCGTCACCACCGGCGTGTCATCCCACACGCCCAGCTGCGCGGCATCCATCTGCGCGAAACGCGCGCGAATATCGTCCTGGCGCAGCGGTCCGGTGTGCAGCACGTCGCAGGCGTGGCAGTCGCCCTGCTCGAAAAACACCGCCAGCGGACGCTGGCCCGGCCAGTGGCTGCGGTCCAGGGCGTGCGGCGGCGGCAGGAAGAAGTCCTCCTGGCTCATTTCTCCGGCCTCGAAAATCATCGGCACGTCGGCGCGCGCCAGGTAGCTGCGGAAATCCTCCCTGCGGTAATGACCATCGGCTACATACTCCAGCGCGGCGCGGAACTTGTAGGGCGGGTAATAGCCGGACAAGCGCAGGGCTTCGCGCCGTTTCCGGTCATAGAAGATCAGCGTGGGGGTGAAGTTGACGCCCTGGTCGACCGAGTAACTGTGTTCGCTCCACTCCCGGCCGTTCAGGTCCGTGACTTCGCGCTGGCCGTGAATATCGATGCCTACGGCGTCGAAGTGGCGTTGGGTATAGGCCAGGATATCCAGTTTGCCGAAGTTGCCCTCCAGCAGCTGCTTGCAGTAGGCGCAGTACTTCTGGCCGAAGTAGACCATCAGGCCCTGCTTGCCGTTGGCGATGGCCTCCTGCAGGTCATCGCCGATGTCGAGGAAACTCAGCTTGAACCAGTCCGGATAACCGAGCGGGTCTTCCAGCGGCTGGTCATCGAATGGCTCGAATTCATCGCCGCCGGGTTCGGCCCGGGTGGGCGCCCCGGCACATAGCCCCAGCAGCAGGACGAGCAGCAGGCCGAGGGCGCTGCGCCGCTGCAGGTGTCTCGGGTTCGCGGTCGGGACCGCCGCCGTGGTACCGGACAGTTGCTGCAGAGTGTTCTCGATAATTCTCGCCATCGCGGTGTCCGGCCATGATCCAGATCAAGGATGCCTCGCGCTTCAACTGTAATAGTCCGTATTCGTCGGGTCGACTGCAAGTCAGCAGTGCGACGCTGTCGTTTTTCGCCCGCCGCGGGCTGGAGGAGAGAGCTATGTGCAAGCTGTGTTGGGTGCTGCTGGTGGTGCTTCTGATCGGGGTATCCGCTGCCGGCTATAAACTGTTTGTCGGTCCGGGGCCGGAGAGTTCAGCCGATGGCAGGCGGGTTATCCGCCTCTCCGAAGAAGAGCGCGGTCTGGTGCTGATCGAAATGCGCGGGTTTCTGGCCAGCCTGCAGCAGGTTACCGCGGCGCTGGCCGCGGATGACATGCAACAGGTGGCAGTGCAGGCGCGTCGCTCGGGGCATTCGGCCCAGCACGCAGTGCCGCCGTTGCTGATTGCGAAACTACCGGCGCCGTTCAAGAAGATGGGTTTCGATACCCACGCCGGTTTCGACCGCCTGGCGCTCGATGCCGAGCAGCTCGGCGACCGCGAGCACACCCTGGCTCAGCTCAGCGAACTGATGCAGCACTGTGTGGTGTGTCACGGTGCCTACCGCATCGACCCCGAGCCGGAAATGCAGGCTGGTAGCGACACGTAGGTTGGGCTGAACAGCGCGCAGGTTGGTGCCGAGCGTAGCGAAGCCCAACGGCCTCGGTTGATAACCCCGATCGCGTATGGCACCCCGCGTTTCTAGCGTGATTGGGATTCGCGGTGCTCAGCCCAAGCTACGGTCTGGATCGGCTGGCCGGCCGCTTGTGGGCAGCAATCCTGTCGATCGCGTCACGTTTACACGTCTAGAGTGCGCTGAATTTCGACTTGTTGCGCCGGCGCCTGAACAGCAGGCCCACGTTGCCGACCCGTTGCACCAGTTCGGCGCCCCCGTGTTCGCACAGCGTTTCGATAATGGTGTCGCGCTCTGTACGGTCGCCCGCGCTGACCTTGACCTTCATCAGCTCGTGATGCTCCAGGGAGCGCTCGAACTCATCGAGCAGTGACTGTGACAATCCTCCGGCGCCCACAAGAACAACCGGTTTGAGCGTGTGGCCGAGCCCGCGCAGGGTTTTCTTTTGCTGTTCCGTCAACGGCATGGTAATACTCCCGACAGGGCGCAGCAGTATAGCGAATTTGATCAGACTCTATCTGATGACCCCGCCTTGGTCGCGGCCGCGGGGGATTATGAGATGGGTTTTAGGCACGGACCCGGGGATCATGGCACGCACCAAGAGCAGTCGTCGCTGGCTGAAAGAACATTTCGACGATGAATTTGTCAAACGGGCACAGCGCGAGGGTTTCCGCTCTCGCGCCGTGTACAAGCTGGATGAAATCCAGCAGCGCGACCGCATCATCAGGCCCGGCATGACCATCGTCGACCTGGGGGCCGCGCCGGGCGGCTGGAGCCAGTATGCGCTGGGACTGATTGGCCGCAAGGGCAGGATCGTGGCGATGGATATACTGCCCCTGGACCCTCTACCTGGTGTGGAATTTGTGCAGGGTGATTTTCATGACGAAGCCGTGCTGGAGCAGCTGCTCGAAACCGTGCACGGGCAGCCGATTGATCTTGTAATGTCGGATATCGCCCCCAACATTACTGGAGTGGACGCGGTCGACCAGCCGCGCGCCATGTATCTGGCGGAATTGGCAGCAGATTTTGCGGACAAGGTGTTGCGCCCCGGCGGCGATCTGCTGGTGAAGCTGTTTCAGGGCGAAGGGTTTGACGACTTGGTGCGTGACTTGCGCAGCCGCTACGACAAGGTGGTGATACGCAAACCGAAGGCATCGCGGCCGCGCAGCAGAGAGGTGTACGCGCTGGCGAGAGGGCGGAAAGTATAGTATGGTTTCAGACAACTCCTTCGCGGCCGAAACGCCTTACACGACAGTAACTTTCAGCTATTTCCCCGTTGCGGTAAAGGCCGCCTGGGCAAGAGGAAACTGAATTGAACGACATGGCGAAAAACATTCTTCTGTGGGTGATCATTGCGATCGTCCTGATGTCCGTGTTCAACAACTTCGGACCCCCGGCACCGCGTGCCCAGAGCCTGTCTTACTCCGAGTTCATTGCGGATGTGAAAGCCGGCCGGGTGCAGAACGTCATTATCGACGGGCGTACCGTCAAGGGTCAGATGAGCAGTGGGGAGACCTTCTCCACCTACACGCCCGATGATCCGCAAATGATCAACGACCTGCTTCGAAATGGTGTCCAGGTCAAAGCGCAGCCTCCCGAGCAGGAATCGCTGCTGATGCAGATTTTCATTTCCTGGTTCCCGATGCTGCTGCTGATCGGCGTGTGGATTTTTTTCATGCGCCAGATGCAGGGTGGTGGCGGCGGCCGCGGCGCCATGTCGTTCGGCAAGAGTCGCGCCCGTATGCTGGGCGAGGATCAGGTCAAAATTACCTTCACCGATGTGGCGGGTGTCGAGGAAGCCAAGGAGGAAGTCGCCGAACTGGTCGAGTTCCTGCGCGACCCCGGCAAGTTTCAGAAGCTGGGCGGAAAGATTCCGCAGGGCGTCTTGATGGTGGGTTCGCCCGGTACCGGTAAGACCCTGCTGGCGAAAGCTATCGCCGGCGAGGCGAAGGTGCCGTTTTTCACTATTTCCGGTTCCGACTTCGTGGAGATGTTTGTCGGCGTCGGAGCTTCGCGCGTGCGCGACATGTTTGACCAGGCCAAGAAACACGCACCCTGCATTATCTTCATCGACGAAATCGACGCCGTGGGTCGCCATCGCGGCGCCGGTCTGGGCGGCGGTCACGACGAACGCGAGCAGACCCTCAACCAGTTGCTGGTCGAGATGGATGGTTTCGAGGGTAACGAAGGCGTGATCGTAATCGCGGCGACCAACCGTCCGGACGTGCTCGACCCGGCATTGCTGCGCCCGGGCCGTTTCGACCGCCAGGTGGTGGTGCCGTTGCCCGACGTGCGCGGACGCGAACAGATTCTCAAGGTGCACCTGCGCAAGGTACCGATGGCCGACAACGTCAAACCGGCCATCGTCGCGCGCGGTACGCCCGGCTTCTCCGGCGCCGATCTGGCCAACCTGGTCAACGAGGCCGCGCTGTTCGCGGCGCGCGCCAACAAGCGCCTGGTGGACCAGGACGACCTGGAAAAGGCCAAGGACAAGATCATGATGGGCGCCGAGCGCAAGTCCATGGTGATGAACGAGGACGAGAAAAAGCTCACCGCCTATCACGAGGCCGGCCACGCCATCGTCGGTCGCCTGGTGCCGTCGCACGATCCCGTTTACAAGGTGAGCATAATCCCGCGCGGGCGAGCCCTGGGAGTGACCATGTTCCTGCCCGAGGAAGACCGCTACAGCTTCAGCAAGCAGCGCCTGGAGAGCCAGATATCCAGCCTGTTTGGCGGGCGTATTGCCGAAGAGCTGATTTTTGGCGCGGATATGGTGACCACCGGCGCCTCCAACGATATCCAGCGCTCTACCGAACTGGCGCGCAACATGGTCACCAAGTGGGGTCTGTCCGAGCGCCTCGGTCCGCTCACCTACAGCGAGGAAGAGGGCGAGGTGTTCCTGGGTCATTCGGTGACCCAGCACAAGAATGTATCGGATGAGACCGCGCACGCCATCGATGCCGAGATACGCTCCATCATCGATCGCAACTACGGGCGTGCCGAAACCATTCTCAAGGAGCACATGGAGCAGTTGCACCTGATGGCCGAAGCCCTGATCAAGTACGAGACCATCGACAGCGATCAGATCGACGACATTATGAAAGGCAACGCGCCGCGGCCTCCGCGCGACTGGGACGAAGGTCCCACCAGCGGCCAGGGCGCCAAACCCGCTGTCACCGGCGGCGAGAAGGGCACCAAGGACGGCGGCGAACCCATCGGCGGGCCCGCCGGTCAGCACTGAGCCGACTGACCCCCACCGGGCGGTAGTGCCGGTATAGCTCGTGCGGCTGGACTGCAACGGCAAGCTCCTGGATCTGTCACGCCCGCAGGTGATGGGCGTACTCAATATCACCCCCGACTCCTTTTCGGACGGGGGTGATTTTTTTGACCCGCAGCGGGCGCTGGATCACGCCCTGCAGATGCAGGAAGAGGGCGCCGACGTCATCGATATCGGCGGCGAATCGACCCGCCCTGGCGCTGCGCCGGTGTTGGCCTCCGAGGAGCTGCAGCGCGTCATCCCGGTCATCGATGCCCTGCAGGCGCAGCTCGCGGTGCCCATTTCCATCGATACCCGGAAACCCGAAGTGATGCAGGCGGCGGTCGCGGCCGGCGCGGGCTTGATTAATGATGTCAATGCGTTGCGCGCGTCTGGGGCGCTGGAAGTGGCGGCCTTCAGCGCGGTGCCAGTGTGCCTGATGCATATGCGCGGTGACCCGCGTACCATGCAGGCTGATCCACACTATGCGGATGTGGTGGAGGAGGTAAAAGTCTTTCTGCTGCAGCGTGTTGCGGCTTGCGAGGCGGCCGGTATCGGGCGCGAGCGCCTGCTGCTCGATCCCGGCTTCGGCTTCGGCAAGACTGTGGAGCACAATCTGCAGTTGCTGGCGCGGCTGGAAGAGCTGGCCGCGCCCGGGCTGCCAGTTGTGGTAGGGTTGTCGCGCAAGTCCATGATCGGCAAGCTTCTCGACCTGGACATCGCCGAACGGTTGCCGGCCAGTATCGCGCTGGCGGTGCTGGCGGTGGAGCGCGGTGCGCGGCTGGTACGTGCCCACGATGTGGCTGCGACCTGGCAGGCCTTGCAGCTGCAGGCCGCATTACAAGACATACAGCAGTAACGTTAGTGGTGGAGGAATAGCGTGGGGAGAAAGTTTTTCGGGACTGACGGTATCCGCGGTCGGGTAGGCGAAGCGCCGATCAACGCCGAGTTCATGCTCAAGCTGGGCTGGGCCACCGGCCGGGTACTGGGCGGACGACCCAAGGCCCGCGTGGTGATCGGCAAGGACACGCGTATCTCGGGTTACATGTTCGAGTCGGCGCTGGAAGCCGGCTTGTCGGCGGCCGGTGTCGATGTCAGGCTGCTGGGCCCCATGCCGACACCCGCGATCGCCTATCTGACCCGCACCCTGCATGCCTGTGCCGGTATTGTGATCAGCGCTTCGCACAATCCGCACTATGACAACGGTATCAAGTTCTTTTCGGCCGAAGGCTGCAAATTGCCGGATGAAGTCG
>CBDTYI010000018.1:0-18099 GCA_965364565.1 uncultured Gammaproteobacteria bacterium
CCTGACCGGGTGGGGGCGCTCTGAATGGGTCAATATCAGTGGCGGGGTACACTAGCCACCTGAGTCGCCAGCCATCAGGATTCACCGGCCGCAGCGTCAGGCAGAACCGGTGTCGGCAGGGTTGTCCGGCTGTCGCGAGGGACGCATCCACTCCGACAACAGCGCGTAGCCGATGGCCAGGATCACCGGCCCGAGGAACACCCCGATGAAACCGAACGCCATCAGGCCACCCAGCACCCCCATGAAAACCAGCAGCAACGGCAATGCGCCGCCGCGGCTGATCAGGTAGGGTTTGACCACGTTGTCGATACTGCTGATGACGACCATGCCGTAAATCGCGAGAAAGATCGCCCAGGCGGTCTGACCCTGGAAATACAGCCAGATCGCCGCCGGCAACCACACCAGCGGCGGCCCCATCGGGATGATGGACAGAAAGAAGGTCAGCAGACCGAGCAGCATGGCGCCGGGAACCCCGGCGATCCAGAAGCCTACCAGGGCCAGAACCGATTGTGCCAGCGCGGTCCCGAGTATGCCGTTCACCACCCGTGATACCGTACCGGCGGTCACTTCGATCAGTTGCTTGGCACGGTGGCCCGCCAGGTGCTCCATCACCGCGTGCACCCGTGCTGTGATTGCCGGACCGTCCCGGTAGAAGAAAAAACAGATCAGCACGCTGAAGGTGATCAGCACCACGCCCTGGCCGAGCGCCCCGCCCGCCTTGATAGCCCAGCTCTTGAGCGGCAGTTGCAGCACATATTGTCTGAGCTGTAGCAGCAGTGCGCCCTCTTCCTCCTGCATCAGCGCCAGCCATTTGCCCTCCAGATAGGCGCCGGCCAGCGGCACCGACGCCAGCCAGGGCGGTGGTTCCGGCAATGGTCGGCCCAGCGCCTCGCGTAGCAGCCGCAACAACTCCAGCGCATTGTCCACCAGGCTGATGGCCATGATCGCAAAGGGCGTCACCAGGGCGAGCAGAAGCAGCAGAGTCATGGCCGTCGCCGCGGCACCGGTTCGGTAGCGCACGCGCGCCAGCAGCCAATCGTAGACAGGCCAGCTGGCATAGGCCAGCACTGCGGCCAGAATGAGCGAAATAAGAAAGGGGCGCAGCACCAGAACCGTGCCGACGATAAGCAGCGTCAGCAGGGCCACAGCTGCCATCAGTTCCACACGACGGGTCGAGTACACGCTGGTCCCTCCAATAGTGTTTCACATCGAGAACGCAGAGAGCACATGAGCAATTAGAACTCTGCGTCCTCCGCGTACTCGATGTGAAAACGCAAAAGGATCGCAACCGCTCTACGCTTACAGCCGTTCCACCTTCAGCCGGATGATGGCGCGATCGGTGGTTTGTTCTACGGTGAAGCGCCAGCCGGACTCGACCACCGACTCGCCGCTGGCCGGGATATGTCGCAGACGTGACTCGACGAAACCGCCCACGGTGTGGAACTCGGTGGCCGGCAGCTGGATATCGAGCAACTCGTTGATCTCGGCGACCGACACCCTGGAATCCACCAGATAAACCCCGTCCTCAATCCGTTTGTAGGAGCGCCGGCGGCGTGGCTGGATTTCATCGAAATCGTAGCCGACCTGGATTTCGCCCACCACCTCTTCGAGGATGTCCTCCATACGGATCATGCCGATCGCCGAACCGAATTCGTCAACGACGATAGCCATGTGATCCTCGCGTTCGCGCAGCATGGGCAGCACTTCGTCGATGTTCTGCAGCGGCGAAACATACAGCGCCGGCTTAATCAGCTCCTCCAGGGGCCGCTCCTCCAGTTCGCGGTCCATCAGGTCCCATACCGTCAGGGTTACGACTCCGACGACGTTGCCGGTATTGCGCTCGTACACCGGCAGGCGGTTGTAACCGTGCCGACGCACCAATCCAAAGGCGGTGCGGGTATCGAAGCGCCGGTCGATGGCGATGATCTCCGCCAGCGGCACCATGGCCTCGCCGACGCTGGTATCGGCAAAGCGGGAAGCACGGCGAATGCGCGCCTGGTCAAACACATCGACGTGTGCCCCACGATCGGCCATTTCCACCACGGTGCGGATCTGCTGGCGGGTGATGAACAGGTTGTGCGCCGCCCCGCGTCCGCCGCCGAGCCGCGCCGCCAGGCGCGCGAACAGCGAAAAGACGGCGATGACCGGATACAACAGCAGCCTGAACAGGCGCAGCGGGAAGATGACCACCGGCGCCAGGCGGTTAGCGTTCTGTTGATAGACGCTCTTGGGCACAATCTCGCCCAGCGTCAGCAGCAGCGGCGTGAAGATCAGAAACGCATAAAGGTCGCCGTATTCGCCGAACAGTCGAATCATGACCAGCGTACCCAGAGTGGTCAACACTACCACCGATATATTGGTGCCCACCAGTGTAATGGTCAGTAGCACGTCCGGTCGTTCCAGCATATTGAGCACCAGCCGCGCGCCCTTGTGTCCCTGGTTGGCCTTCGCGTGCAGCCGGATCCTGTCGGCATTGACCAGCGCCATCTCTGAACCGGAGAAAAAACCCTCCAGCAACAACAGCACCACCATGGCCAAAATAATCCATACCGCATCCATCGCCTACCCCTCCCGCTCCCGGTGCTCCGCCGCGTCGCCGCTGCCCGCTGCATTTCCGTCCGTAGGGCTCTCCTGCTGTTGCGCTGCCTCGGTTTGCGCTTCACCCTCGGCCTCGCCAGGCGCTTCGCGCTCGCGCCAGGCATCGCCCAGGGCGACCCGCACCCGGGTGATGCGCTGATGCTGCACTTCCAGCACCGTCATCCAGTAGTCCTCCACTTTCACCTCGTCGCCGGCCTGCGGCAGGCGGTCGAGATGCCGGAAAAGCACTCCGCCGATGGTGGTCATGCGCGGATCTTCGATGCCGAAATTTGTGAGGTTGTTAAAATCCACCAGCTTCATTTCGCCCGGCACTTCGTAGACATTCTCGTCGCGCTCCTCGTACAGCGTCTGGCCTTCGATCTCGCCGGACAGGTGACCGAAAATGAAGGTCAGCACATCGCGCATGGTGACCAGGCCTTCCACACCACCGAACTCGTTCATCACCAGCGCGGCGCGCGCATTGGTGGTCTTGAAAAAATCGAACATTTCGTCGACTTTCTTGGTCAGTGGCACGATTACGGGCCGCGACAGGATGTCGGACGGTTTGAGCGCCGTCAGGTCGACCTTGTCCAGCACCAGCGGCAGGATTTTCTCGATGTGCAGAAAGCCGACGATGTTGTCGTGCTGGCCGCGGAATACCGGCACCCGGCTGTGTCTCATCTCCCTGAAGGCCGCGATCATGTCAGGCACGCTCTGCTCAACATCGATGAAATCGACGCGGGTGCGCGGCGTCATGATGTGCACCACCTCGGTGGTGCCGGCCTCCAGCAGGTGATAGATCAGCGAACGCTCGGTGGCGCGCAGTTCGCCTTCATTGGCGACCTGGTCGACAATGCTCAGGAACTCGTCGAGCTGCAGAATGTTCTCCGGCGCCCGTTCCGGGCCCACGATCCAGGTGGTCAGGCGCTCGGCAACCCCGCGGATCGCCCAGCGCAGCGGGCCAATCAGTTTGACCCAAAGGCTCATGGGCGCGGCCACCAGCCCGGCGCTGACGCGCACCGGGTTGGACACTGCAATGGTCTTGGGCGTGATCTCGCCGAACAGCAGCAGCAACGGCACCATCACCAGCACGCTGATGACCCCGGCCCGCTCCTGACCATACAGCGACACCAGGATGCTGGTCGCATTGGCGACCGCCGCGATGTTGACCAGCTGGTTGCCGCACAGGATGGAGATGATCAGCCGGCGCGGCGAGTCCAGCAGGGCGTGCAGGGTCTCCGAGTGTCCATGGCGCTGGCGCCGCAGCTGCTGGAGGTCCAGCCGCGAGAGCGAGAACAGTGCGGTTTCCGAACCGGCAAAGAACGCCGAGCCCAGCAACAGCAACACCTGCAGCACCAGCCGTACGATCATCTCCGGCTGGTTCAGCAGCGCCGGATCAAAGCTGAGGAATGCCCCCAGTGCCTGAAGGTATTGAAACAGCAGCTGTGGCAGTGACTCTAGCAACGGGCTCGGCCGCCATGGTTGAGTGAAAAGACGCGCTAACGGGTCGTCGAGCCGGTCTTTTCCGGCCGGCCGACAACGCCGCTAGGATAGCCGAATACGTGGGCAATAGCATGCCTCACGGCACGGCGACAGCGCGCTCGGGGCCGGCTGAACGATAAGCCCGAGGCACCCGCCGGCGTCCGTTCACGTGCTGGATGAGGGGAGACTCCGCGTGTAAACTGCGTGCCGAGAGCGAAGCATAAACATGGCCAACCATAATCAGGAAAAAGGCATCAGGCGCATCTACAATGCGGCGCTCTATTCCCTCGCCGGCATCAGGGCTACCTGCCAGACCGAGGCGGCGTTTCGCCAGGAACTGATTCTGTGCGCCATACTCATCCCGCTGGCGTTCTGGGTGGGCAGCACGGCGGTGGAACGCGCCCTGCTGATTGCGAGCTGTCTGCTGGTGCTGATCACCGAGCTGCTCAACTCTTCCATCGAGGCAGTGGTGGACCGCATCGGCGCGGAACGCAACGAACTGTCCGGCAAAGCCAAGGACATCGGTTCGGCGGCGGTGTTTATCAGCCTGTGGACCGCCGGCATCGTCTGGGCTCTGATCGGCTACCAACGCTTCATCGACTCGGGCGCCTAGCCCGCGGCGCACCGCCGCGGGTGCCAGATACCATGCACAGTGCACGGGCAGCAGTGGGAACCTCGTCCGGCGGCAACTGACCAATACAGTGGATACACAACGCCAAAGTCCGGCGTCTCCCGGCAGCCCGTAAGCGGCGCCGCGTACCTGCACCGGGAACGCGGGACGCGACACGCGGAGGTAACGCTCATGAATATGCAATCACTCCTGCGGCCGCTCACCTACCTGCTGCTGGCGGGTGGCTGCCTGCTGCCTTTCGTCTCAGCACTGGTGCCGCATTTCGACGCCGGGCACCGCCTGATGGTCAGTGTGCTCCTGACCGGCCTGATGCCTTACCTGCTGCTCGGCCTGGCGTTGCCCTACCTGCGCGGCTGGGCGCTGGCACTGCCGACGCTGCTCATCGTCGCGGTGCACGGCTGGCTGGTGCTGGGCCAGCGCTTCCTGGACCATCAGGGCTACAGCGACGGAGTGATCTATTTCGGCCCCCTGGCGCTGGCACTGGCCGCGGGCATGCTGCTCGCCTGGGCCTTGCGCCGCTCGCCCTGCGGTACGGAAAGCTGACGCCGCGGGATTCCGCTTCTGCTCCCTCGCAGCGCCGGACTAGCTCATGTGCCCCGCCGCCAGCACCGGCGTCAGCCAGTAATGCAGACCGCTGCCGCGGAACAAGGTGTGCGCCTCGGCGATGACGGTTCGGGCCACCGACTCCGGAAGGTGCATCTGAAACATGACCTGGTGCCGGCGTCCCGCCACCTGCTCCGCCGCGCTCAGCGCGTGCGCGGAGCCGCCGTGACCGCTGATCGGCCCACTGGTGAAACCGGAGATGTTGTCGTGGTCGAGCAGCCAGTCAACCACGGCATTCTCTATCGAGGGCGAAGCGATCAGCACCAGCAGACATTGTTCCATAATCAGGCTCCGGAACGCGCAACACCGTAGCGCCGATACAGTGTCGGCAACAGAAACAGGGTCAGCAGGGTCGACGACACCAGGCCGCCGATCACCACAATGGCCAGCGGCTTCTGGATTTCCGAGCCGGGCCCTTCGGCGAACAGCAGCGGCACCAGGCCGAAGGCCGCGATCGAAGCGGTCATCAGCACCGGACGCAGGCGGCGCAGCGCGCCCTCGGTCACCACTTCGGCGATCGGTCGACCCAGCGCCGCCAGCTGGTTGAAATAGGTTACCATCACCACGCCGTTGAGCACCGCGATACCGAGCAGCGCGATGAACCCGACCGCGGCCGGCACCGACAGGTACTGCCCCGTGATCCACAGGCCCACCACACCGCCGGTGAGCGCAAAGGGAATGTTGCTCAGCACCAGCAGCGACTGGCGCACGGAGCGGAAGGTCGAGAACAGGGTCAGGAAGATCAGGCCCAGCGCCACCGGCACCACAATGGACAGCCGCCGCGCGGCGCGCTGCTGGTTCTCGAACTGCCCGCCCCATTCAAGGTAGTAACCGGCCGGCAATGCGACCAGGGCGGCCACGTCCCGTTTCGCGTCATCCACGAAACTTACCAGGTCACGTCGCGCGACATTGGCAATCACCGCCGCCATGCGGTTGCCGCGCTCGCGCTTGATAGCCACCGGCCCCTCGGTGCGTTCGAAGCTTACCAGGTCGGCGAGCGGCACCGACCCGCCGTCGGGCAGCGTGAAGCGCAGCGCCGCGAACAGCGCGGGTGAGTCACGCAACTCCTCCGGGCCACGCAGCAGCAGAGGAATGCGGCGCACGTCCTGGTACACGGTACCGGCGCGCACGCCCTCGACCTGGGTGCGCAGATCGTGTTCCAGTGCATCGATGGAAATCCCCAGCCGCCCGGCCGCCATGCGATCGGCCACCAGACGGTAATACTGTGCACCCTCGTTGCGCGGCGTGTAGACATCCTCGGCACCTTCGACCCGCCGCAGCACGTGCACAATGGCGTCCGCGATGCTGTTCAGCTGCTGCTGGTCGGGACCGAACACCTTGACGGCCAGATCGCCACGCACCCCCGTGAGCATTTCCGAGACCCGCATTTCGATCGGCTGAGTGAAAGCGTAACCCACCCCGGGGAATTGTCCCAGCACCTTGCGGATACTGCCCACCAGTTCATCCTTGCTGTCCATGCGCCACTGCTCGCGCGGCTTCAACACCAGGAAGCTGTCGGTCTCATTCAGTCCCATGGGGTCCAGTCCCAGCTCGTCCGAACCCGCGCGCGCCACCACGCTGGTCACCTCCGGAACCTGCTCCAGGAGGGCGCGCTGCACCCGCATGTCGATGTCGATGGACGCCGCCAGGCTGATGGACGGCAGTTTTTCCAGCTGCACGATGAGGTCGCCTTCGTCCATAGTCGGCATGAAGGACTTGCCGATCTGGGCGTAGAGCACGCCGGTCAGAAGCAGCAGACCGAGCGCGGCGGCGCTGACCAGGCGGCTGTGGGCCATGGCCCAGGCCAGTGCCGGCCGGTAGCCCTGCTGCAGCAGCTTCACCACGCGCGGCTCGTCGTGTGACACCTTGCCGATCAGATAGGAGGCCAGCACCGGAATCACGGTCAGCGACAGCAGCAGCGCGGCACTGAGCGCGAACACGATGGTCAGCGCCACCGGAATGAACAGCTTGCCCTCCAGCCCCTGCAGCGTGAGCAGCGGCAGGAACACGATAATGATAATGGAAATACCCGAAGTCACCGGCAGGGCGACCTCGCGCGCGGCGCGGTAGATAAGGTGCAGGCGCGGCAGCCGCTGCCCGGCGTGGTGCCTGGCCAGGTGCGTCACCACGTTTTCGACCACCACCACCGCCGCATCGACCAGCATGCCGATCGCAATGGCAAGACCGCCCAGTGACATGAGGTTGGCCGACATGCCGAAGCGGTACATGAGCACGAAGGTGGTCAGCGCCGCCAGCGGCAGTACCAGCGCCACTGTAAGCGCGGCACGCAGATCGCCAAGGAACAGCACCAGCAGCAACAGTACCAGCACGATGGCCTCCTGCAGTGCGCGGGTGACGGTGCCAACCGCCCTGTCCACCAGGTATCCACGGTCGTAGAACACCGAGACCTGCACACCGTCCGGCAGGGCCGGCTTGAGCTCTTCGAGTTTACTGCGCACGCCCTCCACGACCTGGCGCGCGTTGGCGCCGCGCAGACCCAGCACCAGGCCTTGCACCGCCTCCCGACTGCCGTCGCGGGTGACGGCACCGTAGCGCGTCAGGGCTCCGGTGCGCACCGCCGCCACGTCGCCCACCCGCACCGGCTGCGCCCGATCCGCCCTGACCACGATGGCCGCCGCATCCTCGAGCGACTGGAGCCGTCCCTCGGTGCGCACCAGCAGCGCCTCCTCGCCGTCGGCGAGGCGGCCGGCGCCGTCGTTGCGGTTGTTCTGCTCCAGCGCAGCGCGCAACTCCTCCAGGGTCACGCCCAGCGCCCCCATCCGGGCGTTGTCCGGGACCACCTCGAAGCTGCGCACCAGTCCGCCCAGCGCATTTACATCGGCAACGCCGGCCACCGAGCGCAGTGCGGGCCGTATCACCCAGTCCAGCAAGTCGCGGCGCTGCATGGCGCTCAGGCCGCCACCTTCGATGGTGAACATGAACATCTCGCCGAGCGGGGTGGTCATAGGCGCGATACCACCCGAGATATCGGACGGCAGATCGTCCCACACTGCGTTCAGACGCTCGGCGACCTGCTGGCGCGCCCAGTAGATATCGGTACCCTCTTCGAAGTCCACGGTGATATCGGTGAGCGCATACTTGGCGACCGAGCGCAGCATGGACTGGCGCGGTATACCGAGCATCTCCACTTCGATGGGCGCCGTGATGCGGGTTTCGACCTCCTCGGGCGTCATGCCCGGCGCCTTGACGATGATCTTGACCTGGGTGGTCGACACGTCCGGGAAAGCATCGATCGGAATGTCGCGGAACGCCATCCAGCCGGCCCCGGTGATCAGCGCCACCAGCAGCAGCATCAGGATGCGCTGAGTCAGCGCGAACTGAATAAGGCGCGCCAGCATCACTCGCCCTCGCCCGACCAGGCCGCCTTGATTGCCGCCGTGCCGCTGACGGCAACAGCGACCCCGGGTTGCAGATCGCCCTGGATCACCTGGTAACCCGGCTCCTCACTGGCGACCGTGACCGGTACCGGGAGGAAACCTTGCTCGCGCGCCACGAAGACATAGCTCCGGCCCCCGGAACGCAGCACCGCAGCGCCCGGAACCCGAAAACTGCTGCCGCCCCCAGGCACCGAGAGCTGGGCCTGCACGAACTGGCCGGGGCGCATGCGCTCGGTGCCTTCGCTCACCTCGGCCCGCACCAGCACGCCCTGGTCCGCACCGTGCACCATGCGTCCCACAGAGATGACCTTGCCCGAGACATCGAGTGCGGGCACCACCACGGTCTGGCCCGCAGCAAGCTCGCCGAGCTGTTCCAGCGGCACATGAACTTCCAGCCAAAGCGGCTTGAGGCGGGCAATGCGGTACAATGGGTCGGCCAGTTCCACGCCCTTGCCGGCGGTGACCATCTGTTCCAGCACCACGCCGTCAATAGGCGCGCGCACCGAGAGACTGCTGGTCAGTGTCTTCTGCGATTCCAGCTCCTGCAGGGCTGCTTCGTCCATGCCCGACAGCTCGAGCATGTGACGCAGGCGCGACTGTGCGGCAGACAGCTCCTGGTAAGCCGCGCGGGATTCCAGCAGACGGCGCTCCGCGACAATACCGTCCTGGTTCAACTGCCGGTCGCGCCGGTAATTGGTCTCGGCCAGCAGGAACCGGGGTCGGGTTTCCAGGTATTCGCCCTGCAGTTCCAGCAGCTGCGGACTGCGGATGCGCGCCAGGGGCTGGCCCTGGTGGATTTCTTCGCCTTCGGCCACCAGCAGCACTTCGACCACCCCGCCCTGCGGCGCGGTGACGACCTGCAGCTGGGCATTGGGCACCGCCACCTGCGCCGGGAAGTGTGCGCTGCGGATTTCCCTGCTCACCTGCAGCGGTGCCGTCTCTATGCCGAGCGCGGTGCGCTGTTGCGGGCTGATGAACACCAGCTCGGCCGCAGCCGGAGCGAGGCAGGCCCACAACAGAACTGCGACAACAATCGATCTCATTGCGGTATCACTCCCAGTGCCTGGTTGTAGCGGGCCACGGCGCGTCCCAGCTCAAGCTCGCTGACACGCAGCGTGCGTTCCGCAGCCAGCGCCTGCCGGCGCGCCTCCAGCACTACGAACAGGCTGTTCTCGCCCAGTTCAAAGGCGCGTTGCGCCAGCCGCAGTCCCTCGGCGGCCAGTTGCTGCTGCCGCTGTGCCAGCTGCACAGTCTGCTGAGCCTGCCGCCTGGCGTTGCGCGCCAGGTTCAGATCCTGCTCCAGATCCCGATGTGCTCTCGCTACTGAGGCCAGGGCTTCGGCGAGACCGCGCTCGGCTGCCGCGCTGCGCGGTGCCGCCTGCCCCGCAGTTCCCAGTGGCACATTCACTTCCAGGATCACGGCGTTGTCATAGGACAGGCCGGATTCGGGTCGCTCGGATTTCCCACCCAGTGTCAGCACCGGGCTGGCGCGCTTTTCGCCGCGCACCTGGTCGCGCTCGGCGCGGCTGCGCTCGGCGGAAACTCGCGCGGCATCCAGTGCCGGATGGTCACCAGCAATGTCCGCGACCGCGGTGGGCGTTTCGCTGAGCTCGGCCGGCACTGCAGTCAGGCCGGTAACGCTGCGGTACTGCGTCAGCAAGGCGCTGTGCTGCGCAGCCGCTGCCGAGTGCTCGATTTCCCTTGCCAGAGTTTCCTTTTGCGCCAGGATCAGGTCCATGCGCGCCAGTTCGCCCGCCGCCACCCGCCGATCGACATCGCGCTCCAGCGCCCGGGTACCCTGCAGCGCCCGCGCCGCCAGCTCGAGCTCTGCCGCGGCGGCCTTCAGCGACCACAGCAGCTCGCGGATCTCGCCGGCCACCTGCCAGCGCTGCAGACGCTGGGTGGCAGCACCCTCACCCTGGGTGGCATCGGCAACCCGGCTGCGCTGCTGGCGTTGTCCCGGCAGCCACAGGGGCATTTCCAGCCCCCCTTCCCACTGGCGGAAACCGTTGTCATCGGTGACCGCGTCGCTTTCGTGGCGCAACACCAGCGCCGGGTCACCGGCCAGCAGCGCGGAGGCCTGCTGCCGGATCGCCGCGCCCTGCTCGTTTATCACCTGTGCCAGTCCCGCCTCCGGATAACGCTCGAAGGCCGCCTGTACCGCCTGGGCCAGGGTCGGCGGCCCAGACTCCGCCCGCAGGCCGGGGGGGCACAGCAGCGCGACCAGTATCAGCAGCAGCCCTCCGCAGCGTGCATAGTTAAGATTACACATATCAAGAACAGTCTCGTAAGCAGCCCGACAGGCGCGTTGCGGCGTACACTAAACCGCGAAAATGAACTCAACCTGAACGCCATTACCCACCCTCTGTCCGCGTGGTGTTTTACCAACCGCACCGGGATTCACTACAATGGAGGTTGAGTATCCGGCATTCTGGCGGATCGGCGGCCAAACCTGAAGCGTCAATGCAGCGAGCGATGAAATCCCTGAGACCCCTGACCCTGACGGCCACCCTGGCGCTTCTGCTCATGCTCATGGGCGCCCAGTGCTCCGACGAGGTCAGCATCGACACCAAGGTCGACGACCAGCAGAAGATATCCGACGGCGCCGGCAATCTGGACGCCGACCTCGACGACGGCGACCAGTTCGGCAGCGCGCTTGCCAACCTCGGCGATCTCGAGGGCGACGGAGTTGTCGACCTGGCGGTGGGCGCTCCGGGGGACGATGACAACGGCGACGATCGCGGCGCGGTGTGGATTCTGTTCATGGACGACGACGGGCGCGTGGATCAGCGCCGCAAGATCTCCGACGATACGGCGCTGTTCCCCGGCGGTCTGGACGACAACGACGGCTTCGGTGCGGCGCTGGCGAGTCTCGGTGATCTTAACCGTGACGGCGTGTTCGATATTGCCGTGGGCGCACCGCAGGATGATGATGACGGTGACAACCGCGGTGCGGTGTGGATTCTGTTCCTCGACAGTGCCGGATCGGTGCAGGGGCTGCAGAAGATTTCGTCCCTGGCCGGTGACTTTGCTGGCGCCCTGAGCGACAACGATCGGTTCGGCAGTGCAATCACCAGTATCGGCGACCTGGACGGCGACGCCATTGCCGACCTTGCCGTCGGCGCACCCGAGGACAGCGACGGCGGTACCGGCAAGGGCGCGGTGTGGATTCTGTTCATGAACAACGACGGCAGTGTCAAGTCGGCGCAGAAGATCTCCGCTGAACGCGGCGGCTTCGAGGGCAACCTGGACAGCAACGACCACTTCGGCAGCGCACTGGCCGGCATCGGTGATCTCGATGGCAACGGGGTAAATGATCTGGCGGTGGGCGCTAACGGCGACGACGATGGCGGCGCCGACCGCGGCGCAGTGTGGATACTGTTTCTGAACGCCGACGGTAGCGTCGACTCGGATCAGAAGATCTCCCAGAGCGACGGCAAGTTCGACGGCAACCTCGACGACGGCGCGGCGTTTGGCAGCGCGCTGGCGAATATCGGTGACCTGGACGGCGACGGTATCAACGACCTGGCCGCCGGTGCGCCTGGCAGCGATGACGGCGGCACCGACCGCGGCGCCCTGTGGCTGCTGTTCCCTGACACCGATGGAGAACTGCGCTCGGACCTGAAGATTTCTGCCACCGCGGGCAATTTCGATACCGATCTCGACGATGGGGACCGGTTCGGCTCCGCGCTGGCCGGCATTGGCGATCTCAACGACGACGGCCGCAACGATATCGCCGCCGGTGCGCCACGGGACGACGACGGCGGCACCGACCGCGGTGCGGTGTGGATCCTGTTCCTGGATCGCACCGAGATCAAATCCGAGTTCGAGCTGTTCCTCTGAACACCCGCCCGCAGCAAGACAGACCGGGTGACAAGGTGAGCCGCTGGCAGAACAACACCGAACCCACGCTGCGCGTCCACGGCCTGCACCGCAGCTACCGGGAAGGCGACAGCATTCACAGCGTGATCAGCGATGCCCGGCTGCGAATTCTGCCCGGCGAGTGCGTAGCGCTGCTGGGCCGCAGCGGCTCTGGGAAATCCACCCTGCTGAACCTGATCGCCGGCATCGACCGGCCGGACAGCGGCGACGTCGTGATCGGCGGGCAAAGTATCAGCACCTTGAAGGAACCGGCGCTGACCCTGTTCCGGCGTCGCCACATCGGCTTCGTGTACCAGTTCTTCAATCTGATCCCCACCCTCACCTGCGCCGAAAACATCGCTCTGCCGCTGGAGCTGAACGCGCAGCCGCGTGACGCGGTCGTCGCCCAGACCGATCAGATGCTGGATGCGGTCGGGCTGCGGCCGCGTGCCGCGGCTTATCCCGACCAGCTGTCGGGCGGCGAGCAGCAGCGCGTCGCCATCGCCCGCGCACTGGTGCACCGCCCCGCCCTGGTGCTGGCCGACGAGCCCACCGGCAACCTCGACCAGGCCTCGGGCGAACAGGTACTGGAACTCATGATGTCGCTGGCGCGGGAGGAACACAGCAGCCTGCTGCTGGTCACCCACAGCCTGGCGGTAGCGCAGCGCGCTGACCGAATCCTCACCCTGCAGGACGGACGTCTGAGCGCACAGGGCGCGGAACTCGCATGGTAAACCGCCTGCTGCTGGTGAGCGCGCTGCGCCACCTGCGCCGGCACCCCTGGCAGACCTGGCTGTCGATTGTCGGCATTGCGCTCGGCGTAGCGGTCATCGTGGCGGTGGAGCTGGCCAACCAGAGCGCACGGCAGGCGTTTCTGCTGTCCGCCGAAAGCCTGACCGGCAAGGCCACTCACCAGATCGTCGCCGGTGCCGCCGGTATAGTCGAGGACTTCTACCGCGAGCTGCGCATCCAGCGTGGCGTGCGACTCTCCGCCCCCGTGGTGGAAGGCCTGGTGCAGGTAGACGGCGAATCCCTGCTGTTGGTTGGCATCGACCCGCTGGCGGAACAACCGTTTCGCCAGCTCGACAGTGATGCCGGCTCGGACGCACCACGAAGCCTGTTCACGGAGCCCGGCACGGTGCTGCTGTCGCGCATCAGCGCCGCGCGCCTCGCGGTGTCGCTCGACGACGAGCTGGCCGTCAGCGTCGCCGGTCGGCCCGCCACACTGCGTATTGTCGGGTTGCTGGAAGGCGACAACCCCGCCGCCATGGAAGGCCTGCTGGTGAGTGATATCGCCACCGCCCAGGAGCTGCTGGGACGCAGCGGACGACTCGACCGCATCGACCTGATACTCGATCCCGCCCAGGCCGAACAGCTGGCCGACGCCCTGCCGGCCGGCCTGCGTCTGGAAGTGCCCGCCGCGCGCACCCGGGTGATGGCGGAGATGATCGAGGCGTTCCAGACCAACCTGATCGCCATGAGCCTGCTGGCGATGCTGGTGGGCGCGTTCCTGATCTACAACACCATGACCTTCTCGGTGTTGCGCCGGCGTACCTTGCTGGCCACCCTGCGTATCGTCGGCGTTACGCGCGCTTCGCTGTTCCGCCTGCTGCTGCTGGAGGCGGCGTTGCTCGGTGTGGTCGGCACCGCGATCGGCCTGCTGCTCGGCACCCTGACCGCGTACTACCTGGTACAGCTGGTGACCCGCACTATCAACGATCTGTATTTCGTGCTCACCGTAACCCGCCTGCTGATCGAGCCGCTGGTGCTATGGAAAGGCACCCTGGTAGGACTCTGTGTCACCCTGCTGGCGGCCGCAGCACCGGCACTCGAGGCCGCCAACACGGTACCGGTCGGCGCACTGCGACGCTCACAGCTGGAGCACCGCGTACACCGCGGGCTGCCCTGGCTGGCTGGCCTGGGCCTGGCCGCGCTGCTCGCCGGCGGGCTGCTGGTGCCGCAAGCCGACTATGGCCTGGGCGGCGGTTTTGCCGGGCTGTTCCTGATCATCGGCGGGTACAGCCTGCTGGTCCCCCTGGCGGTGACCCTGCTGAGCCGCGCCGGCAGCCGGCTGGCGCAACGCCGCGGCCTGCTGACCCGCTTCGCCCTGCGCGGCATCGACGCCAACCTGAGCCGCACCGGGCTTGCCATCGCGGCGCTCGGCGTTGCGGTGGCTGCCACCCTGGGCGTCAGCATCATGATAAGCAGCTTCCGCGCCACCGTGGCCGACTGGCTGGACTACACGCTGAGCGGCGACATCTACGTCTCCGCGCTGTCCAGCCAGACCGACAGTGCCGGCGGTACCCTGCCGGCGCAGACCCGCGCGCTGATTGCGGCGCTGCCCGAGGTGGCCGAAACCAGCAGCGGGCGGCAGGTTACAGTCAGCAGCGAACACGGCCCGGTGGATCTGCTGGCCCTGGAACCGGCGTCACGCAGCCACACGGGTTTCCGCTTCGTCACGCCACCGCTCGCTGACCTGTGGCCGCGCTACCGGCGCGGTGAGGTGCTGCTGATCTCCGAACCGTACGCCTTCCGTCACCACCTCACGGCCGGCGACACGCTGCGGCTGCATACACCGCGCGGGCCGCTGGATCTGGAGATCGGCGGCGTGTTCTATGACTACGGTTCCGATCGCGGCCTGCTCACCCTGGCGCGTTCCACCTACGCGCGCTGGTGGGATGATCCGGGCTTCTCCACGCTCGGAGTGTTCCTGCAGCCCGGCGCCGACCCGGCCGCGGCCATGGCAGCCATGCGCAGCACGCTGGGCTCACTTGGCCAACCGCTGCAGATCCGCTCCAACCGCGAGATTCGCGCGCAATCCCTGGACATCTTCGACCGCACCTTCGCCATCACCCAGGTGTTGCGCCTGCTGGCCATCGGCGTCGCCTTTGTCGGGGTGTTCAGTGCCTTGATGGCGTTGCAACTGGAACGCACCCGCGAGCAGGCGGTGCTGCGCGCAACGGGTGTCACGCCGGGCCAGTTGTCGCTGCTCACTCTGCTGCAAACAGGGCTCATGGGCCTGTATGCCGGTGTGCTGTCGTTGCCGCTCGGCTGGCTGATGTCGAAAGTGCTGATCGAAGTGATCAACCGGCGTTCGTTCGGCTGGAGCATCCAGCCACAGCTGCCGGCGGCAGCGCTGCCCGAGGCGCTGCTGCTGGCGCTGAGCGCGGCGCTGCTGGCCGGCCTCTACCCTGCCTGGCGTATGCGCCGCGTCCAGCCGGCACTGGCACTGCGCGAGGAGTGAAAGTATGCGTGCGCTGACACTGCTGCTGGTGCTCGCGCTGTCGGGCTGCGAGCCGCCGCCACCCGAGCCGCAGGGTTTGCGGGTGTCGGAGCTGCTGGGCGGCGCCAGCCCCGCGGGCTTTGCCCGCGCCACCGAGGTCCGGCAATTCCGCTTTCCCGCTGACCATGGCCCCCACCCGGCCTATCGCAACGAGTGGTGGTACGTGACCGGAAACCTCCGCTCTGCCGACAGCGCACGCGCGTTCGGTTTTCAGGTCACTCTGTTTCGCATCGCGCTGCAACCCCAGGCGCTCAGCAGCGACTCCGCCTGGCGTACCAACCAGGTGTGGATGGCACACGCGGCGCTGAGCGATGTTTCGAGCGGCGAGCACCGGGCCTACGAACGCTTTGCCCGCCAGGCGCTCGGCCTCGCCGGTGCGCAGCAAGCGCCGCTCAGGGTGTGGCTGGAAGACTGGCAGCTGCAGCTCGATGCGCCCGGCGATGTGTGGCGCCTGCAGCTGCCGACGCCGGGCTTCGATCTGACGCTCGAGCTGACACCGGCAAGCCCGGTGGTGCTGCAGGGCAATCAGGGTCTGAGCCAGAAGAGTGCCGAGCCGGGCAATGCCTCCTACTACTATTCCATCCCGCGTCTGCACGCCGATGGACAACTGCAGCTGAACGGCGAGAAGTTCGTGCTGCAGGGCACGGCATGGCTCGACCGCGAGTGGAGCACCAGCGCGCTGGGCGCCGACCAGACCGGATGGGACTGGTTCTCGCTGCAGCTCGATGACGGGCGCAACCTGATGTACTACCAGCTGCGGCGCGCCGATGGCAGCACCGATCCGCACAGCAGCGGATCGCTCAGCGACAGCGAGGGTCTGCAGCGGCGCCTGCGGCCCGCGGACGTCACCCTGACCCCGCTGGCCCACTGGAACGCGGGCGACCGGCGCTATCCCGTCGAATGGCGCATGCAGCTGCGGGGCGAGACTCACCCCTGGCGGGTGCGTGCCCTGCTCGAAGACCAGGAGATGGCGCTCAGCGTGCGCTATTGGGAGGGCGCCGTGGAAGTCATCGACGCAGTCACCGGCGACAGGCTGGGACATGGTTACCTGGAGATGGCCGGCTACCAATGATGCGGTCAGCTTGAAAGGACTTCGTTGGGCTTCACTCGCATTCAGCCCCACCTACCTGTGCAGCTACGCTTCAGCGGTAGGTTGGGCTGAGCCCGCGAAGCCCAACGCTTCGACATCTACGGGTCCACAGGCTCAAGGCCGTTCACCGCGCAGCCTTTCAGCAACCGCCTCGATCACCTGCTGGACATAGCGGCCTGTCATGCGCGCCACCAGCCAGGCAGGAATAAAGCCGCCCGGATCACTGTGCACCGCATAGCGCGCTTCAGTCGCTGTCCCGTCGGCAGCGGGCCGCAGCTCCCAGAATCCGGAGAATCGCTGCGGCCTGATCCTTGCGGAAGCATCGAAACCGGGAAACTGCCGCTCTGACAGATGCCATTCGACACGGTAATCCGATTGCGCTGACCACGGGCTATCGGTACTCATGAACACATAGACCCGGTCGGCGACCGGACCTGGGAAATGCAGATGATGGAACACCCACTGATGACTGCCCTCACGCTTCAGCACCCGGCTTTCCAGCACATTCGGGATGAACTCTGCAAAGCGGTCATAGTCGGTGACCACGGCATGCACGCGTGCCGGAGGGGCGTTGAACGTCGCGGCAATCATGATCATGGGCAGCGACGAATCGTCCAGGTCGCGATGATAGATCCGGCCGGCGCTTGTCAACGCCACCGGTACCCAGCCCGGTGAATCGGTTGAATCCGCGTCGCCATGCGTCATGCCCAGCTGGAAGAATAACCATGTGAACAGTATGCCGCGAAAGCGGGCGGCGCTGCCAACGGTTCCTGACGCGAACGTCATGTCATCCACGCTTACCCTGCTGCACCCGGCACGAGGACACTGAATCGCGACTATACTGAGATACGGTGCCAGAGCAGGCCGCCATTCGATGTTCGGCCGGGCAAGGAGATACGCATGACCGCTCGTCATTCCCACCGAGGTATTGCCGAAACGCTGATTCTGCTGGCTGTCGGTATTGCATTGACCCCCACCCACGCTGTCGGCGCGCTGGAAATGCCCCGTGCGATCGCCCTGACGCTGGGTGATTATGCCTTCTCCCCGGCGCATATCGAAGTCATCGCTGGCACTCCGATCGTTCTGACCCTGACCAACAAAGACGCCATCACACCGCACAATTTCACGCTGCGGAACACACAGGCAGGGCTGGATATCGACACAGATGTCGGCG
>CBDTYI010000019.1:0-18064 GCA_965364565.1 uncultured Gammaproteobacteria bacterium
TCATGGAGGCGCCCTATGAGATTGCGCCCGAAGAGCTGGATTTGAAAGTGATCATCCATGGAACCGAAATCGTGACCGTGGCGCGCAAGAACTACGGCAAATATCGCGATGCCGTCGAACGCATGCGCTATTACGCGGAGCTCGGCGTGGAATTCCGTGTTTGCGGGCTGGCCGCAGATGACTACGGATACGGGCGCGAAGACTTCTATGACTTCGTCAAGCTGACGCCCTCGGCCATCAGCGAAATTGCCCACTGGCAACTTCAGGGTTATGCGCTGGTCACGCCCGTGGTGATGGAGAAAATATTCTCCATAGAAGAGATTCGCTAGCCCGCCACCAGCGTGATTTCGTGGGCCCGATCCTTGGTGCACTCGAGCCGCTGTCCTGAAACCAGCTCGCAGTCAACCGTGTGTTCATTGGTCCATCCGGTCTTGATCCTGAAACCCTGTTCGGCTTCATCGTCGTAACCACCCGGCAGATCGTCGTTCTCAGCGTCCTGTTGGGTGACCACATCGAGCACCAGGTTGCGGTACGATATGACGTAGGCATTCTTGTTTGTCGCTCTGACAGTCGACTTCACGCGGTACTCAACCGTCTGGTTGCCCGTATCGCGCTTCAGCACAGCGCTGAAACAAACCAGTTCCTGCGCCTGAGGATTGCACTCGGTTACCACTGAGGGAAGATAGTCGACCGGTCGGCTGCCCCGCAGCCATTGCTTTTGCAGCAACACCTCCAGCGGCGCCACCGCGGGTGGCGCCGGGGCGGTGCGCTTCACCGTTCTCTCGCTGACCCGGCGCGCAGCCGCGACTTTTACCGCTGCCGGTTTTTCCGCGTCGGACGCCGGCGCTGCCTGCAGCTGCCGACGCTGCTGCAGTTCCTGTTCCTCCTGCAGATTGATGATCTTGCCCAGCGCCCGGTTGAAACCGCCGTCGGCGGCTTTCTGGTACCAGGCTATGGCGGCGGTATAATCCTGCTCCACCCCCTGACCGTTGGCATACATTTCGCCCAGGTAATATTGGGCCAACACGCTTTCATCCTTGACGCGATCGAACAGGGCATGCGCCTCGTCGTAGTCGACTTCGCCGACTTCGCCCCGGTGGTGCAGGATACCCATCCGGGTAATGGCTTTCTCGTAGCCCTGCTTTGCCGCCTTCCCCAGCCAGACGCGCGCCCGCTCCTGTTCCTTTTCAACCCCCCTGCCCTTAAGGTACATCATGCCCATCTCGTACTGCGCTTCGACGTCCCCGGCTCTGGCCCGTTCCTCCAGCGCGTTGAACTTATCGCGCTGATCGTCCATGCGGCGCAGCTTGGCGGCCGCCTGCTCGTTGCCGGCGAGCGACGCCGATCCCAGCCACCGGACCGCTTGGGCGCGGTCCTCTTCGACGCCCTGTCCCTTGAGGTACATGATTCCCACCTCATATTGCGCATCGGCATCACCGTCCTCGGCTTTGTCGAGCTGTTCCTCGAACAGTTCGGTCCACATCTCGGTGCCGCCAACACCGGAAACAAGGCATAGCGACAGCGCTATCCCTGCCAGCCAACGGGTCGGATATAACTGAATCTGAGTAATCTGCAGCATGGCACGACTCCCTGCGGAGAAACTTCGGGCACGTCCCACCGCTATCGGGCAGCCGCGCAATAACTTGAATTTATCCAGCTACTTACTGATTGTTTCCGCGAGGTGCTTGCAGGCTCTGGCAAGGGGTCACGCCAGGACGCGAGCAGCGCGGCTCCCTCGGCGCGGGATTATCTCACCCGGTCGAGGTTGTTACGGTTGAAATCGCGCTCTGTCAGGCCGGTCTGGAACCGGTAGTCACTCCAGGTCAGGCGCGTACTCTTGCCGGTCTGGTGATTTACCATCTCCATGACATGTGCGCGCCAGTACCTGTCGAGGTAATGGCGATAATCGCTGAACACCAGAGTCTTCAACTTGGCGTTCTTACGGTCGTAATAGACAATCTGCTGCGGCCGGTACTCGGCCTTGTCTATCCAGACTTCCTGGCGTGTATACCCCGAGTGCTCGTCGACGGGATCGCGCTCGATGACAAAGCAGTCCATGCCCTGAAACACTTCGTCGCGCAAGTATTTATAGGCGTATTTTTCCAGTTCCTGGGAGGAAATATCTTCGTAGGCAAATTCACTGCCCATGAACGGACCCGATTTGTTGCGCGATGAAATGCGTTTAACACGCTTGAGGGCGGGCAGGTAGAGCCACTGGTCATCGGGCCCGGTCTTGTGAGTAAAACTCAGGAAGGCGGTGCCCTTCACATCCGCAGGCTGGTCGAAAATCGTCAGACTCTTGTCACCGTCATCCTCTTGCTCCAGGGTGCGCACGCGGATGTCGCGCGTGCTTTCCTGCCCCTGCTTGTTGCGCAGCAACATTTTCATGGAGGCGGTGGAATCGTGAAAACCGCTATCGCGGCGCTCCGCCTCGGTGGCAATTTCCAGGCCCCGCTGTTCCGGGGTAGCACCTTGAACGCTAAACGACAGACTCAGCAGGATCAGCAACCAGCGCAGATACATAACTTTCCTTCTTGTCGAGCCTCATCAACAGGGTCGGTAACAACAGAAAATCGGCCAGCAGAGCAAGCCCGATAGTGATAGCCGTGAGCAGCCCCATCCCCGAATTCAGTTCGAACGGCGAACCTGTCAACACCAGGAAACCGGCGATCAGAACCATCGAAGTCGTCCATAGCGCCGTTCCCACAGTATGGAAAGCGTAACGCACCGCATCCGCCGGCGACAGGCTCTTTTCACGCCGCGCACGCAAGTACTTGCTCAGAAAATGCACGGTGTCATCGACCACAATACCCAGCGTCATGCCGGTAACCACCGACAACGCCAACCCTACCTGACCCACCAGCAGACCCCACAACCCGAACGCCATAGCCGCCGGCACCAGGTTGGGGACAATGCTGATCAGGCCGATGCGCAGCGACCGCAGCGCGAACACCAGGATGAAGGAAATCAGCAGCAGCGCCACCGTGGTGCCTCCCAGCATGCTGCGAATATTGCGCGCGCCGATGTGCGAGAACATGATCGCCGGGCTGGCGCCGTTGACCTGCATGGCGGGCGGTGCGTTGTCCTTCAGCCACTGCTGGGCGCGCTCTTCGAGCTCAATGACACGGTTGCTGGACACGCTTTTGAGTGTCACATCCAGCTTCGACGCCGACTTGTCGACATTGATCTGGTTGTTGAGGTCGAGACCGTACGGCAGCGACATTTCATAGAGCAACAGGTACTGGGCGGCCAACTCGCGCCGCTGCGGAATCCGATACCATTCCGGCTGGTCGGCGTGCAGGTTCTGGCTGAGCCGTTTCAGGGTGTCGGACAGGCTGTTCACGTGCAGCACCTCGGGCTGCTCGCGGAACCAGTTGGCGAATTCCTCCAGCTTGGTCAGGTAGGCGGGCTCGCTGATACCCCCGGATTCACCCGACTCCAGTGAATAGGCGATGTTGTAGATCCCGGTAAGGTTGCTGGTCGCGAAATCGGTGTCGATGCGAAACTGCACGCTGTCGTCGAAATATTTCACAAACTCGTCGTTGAGCTGATTGCGCGGCACCAGCGCTATCAGACCGATAACCAGCAGCGCCATGACCCACAGCACCGGCCGACGCCGTGTGACGACGAAATCCGCAAGCCGGTCCATTACCTCCACCGATTTGTTGTGCGTCGCCTTGACCCTCACCGGCAAGCCCAACATCAAGGCCGGCAACAGTGCAATACAATACACAAAGGACGCGAGGACTCCGATAGCGACAATGTTGCCCAGATCACGAAACGGTGGCGCGTCACTGAAATTCATCGACAGAAAGCCGATCGCGGTCGTAACGCTGGTGAGAAAGATCGGCTGCAGATTGATGCGCAGACTCTCGCGCATGGCGTCGTGCTTGGTCTCGCCCTCGCGCATGCGCTGCAGAAAAGTCACCAGCAGATGCACGCAGTTAGCGACCGCCAGAGTTGTGATCATGGTTGGTGAGGCCGCCGTCGGCGGTGTCACCTTGATGCCCAGCCATCCGGCTGCTCCCAGAGCCGTCGCCACCGACATGATGATAACCAGCACCGTGGCCAGAGTACCCCAGACCGATCGCAGCAGCGTCGCCAGCACCAGGATGATGATACCGAACATGACCGGCACCAGGGTCTGCATATCGAGCAGCGACATTTCGGAAAACGCATTGTTCAATAACACAATGCCGGTCAGGTGCAGTTCCACTTCCGGGTAACGCTCGTTTACCTGCCGGACCAGGTCACGCGAAAACTCCACAACCTGCGGGAACTCCTGCGCCGGGTCGACGCCCGGAAACTGGATAATGACGTTGACACCGGTCACGCGCCCCGAGGGCGACACGATCCGGTTCACCAGCAGAGGCTCTCGGCCGGCTATACGGCGGACTTGCTCCAGGTCCCGCGGTGTGAGATTGGCCGCGTCAGTGACCAGATCCTCGACAATCAGTTCATCGCCGTCGGCCCGGGTATGCTGGAAGTTGGTCAGCGAATCGACACGGATCGAGTAGGGAATCTGCCAGGCCTGCTCGGTGAGCCATTCGATCGCCTGCAACGTTTCGACGCTGTAGACATTGCCGTCTGTCGGGGCCACGACAAACAGCACGTTGTCGGACTTAGTGTAGGTGTTCTGCAGATTTTCGAATGCCAGCAACTGCGGATTATCGGCGCTGAAAAAGACGCGGTAATCATTCGAAAAACCCAACAGCCGCGCACCGCTGGCAGCCATCGCGACCAGCGCAACGACCGCGCAGAACGCCAGCCACCGCCATGCGACGAGACGGTCGGTGAATGTCTTAGCCATGTCAGAGCGCCGCGCGTCGATTGATCAGACCTTGAGTGACAACAGATACTGCATCAGGCCCCGATTGCAAGCCATGAGGCGGTCGACACTTTGCGCATTCTTCGCAATGCCTATGCAGCCCTCCAGGGCCGCCATGACGAAAGTGGCGGTCTCATCGCAGTCGATATCCGCTCGTATGATGCCCTTGTCGCGCGCCGCCCGCAGGGCATCGCTTATGACCTGGCGCCAGATGTTGAACACCTGATCAAGGCGTCGCCGGAAGCCTTCGTCGAGAGGCGACATTTCCTGCGCCAGATTGTTCAACGGGCAACCGTACTGAAGCATCATCTCCGACGGCTTTGCTTCAGGCATATTCTCGATGACAGCCAGCAGACCCTGTAGAGGATCGGAGGCCTGTTGCAGGGGCTGCACCCAGATGGATTCCATCATCGGCCTGATGACCTCTTCCACCACGGCATAGCCGAGTGCCCGTTTGTTGGGAAAATGATGGTACAGCGCGCCCTTGGTGAGTTCGCTGGCAGCGGTCACCTCGTCGAGCCGCATGCCCTGAAACCCGTTGCGGTACATTTCGATGAATGCCGCCTCCAGGATACGCCGGCGTGTCTGGTCCGGATTCCGCTCGCTGCGAACCGTAACTGGTGCGCTGTCCATATCCTCACCCGCTGATGCCAATCCGGCCATTATTGAAGAACCGTTGTCAGAAAGCTATTGACAAACATTCCAACCGGTATGTAGTGTACATACCGACCAGTATGTCGGCAACAGTTATCCGCCCATGGCGAGTCGCGTGTCGGCGTTGTTGCACCGGCGCCCAGCGGTGGCGGTTAAACCTGTCAAACGTGACCGGAGGTAGCTA
The DNA here is from genome assembly GCA_965364565.1 of uncultured Gammaproteobacteria bacterium. Classification (GTDB taxonomy): domain Bacteria; phylum Pseudomonadota; class Gammaproteobacteria; order DSM-19610; family DSM-19610; genus Thiogranum. The sequence continues at coordinate 5,667 of CBDTYI010000019.1, forward strand.
TGACAAATCTGACATCCAACCCGGAAATGGATCAATGGCTGAATCAGAAACTCGATGAAATGCTGCCCGCCAAGCTGCGGCAGATTGAGGACGACAAGACGCCATCGATGGCGATTATCGCCACCAAGGGCACCCTGGACTGGGCCTATCCGCCGTTCATTCTCGCATCGACGGCGTCGGCCCTGGGCTGGGAAACTTCGATGTTCTTCACCTTTTACGGCCTGCTGCTGCTGAAGAAGGAAATCCCCTCCGAAGTCAGCCCGTTGGGCAATCCGGCCATGCCGATGAAAATGCCGTTCGGCCCCCAGTGGTTCCAGGACTTCAGCTGGCCGATGCCCAACCTGCTGATGGCAGGTGTGCCCGGATTCGAGAAAGTGGCCACCGGCCTGATGAAGAAGACGTTCAAGAACAAGGGCGTGGCTACGGTGGAAGAACTGCGCGAGCTGTGTATCGAGGCGGAGGTGAAAATGTACGCCTGCCAGATGACTGTCGATGTGTTCGGGTTCAGCCACGACGAGTTCATCGACGGACTGGACTACGTCGGCGCAACCTATTTTCTTCCGGTCGCGCAGAAAGCGGACGTCTGCCTGTTCATTTAGGCTCTGCCCTCGACCGGCGCCTGGCGCCGGTTTCTTTTGCCGCCGTTTGTGCGAAAATGAGCGGCTTTCCGCCTGCTCGAACCAGCATGTCCAGAGCCACAGCCACAACCCACAGCGAGTCGCGTCTCACCAGTCCGCTGCAACCGCGCCTGCCGGCGACCGGCAGCCGGCTGCGCTGGTCACGCCTGTACGGTGACAGCCTGCCGCTGGCGCTGGCGCGCGCGGCGCTGGAATACGACGGCCTGATGGTGGTCGTCACTCCCGACAGCCAGGAGGCCGAGCAGCTGCAGCAGAAGCTGGCGTTCTTCTGTGGCGAGCGGGCGCTCGATACCCTGTGCTTTCCCGACTGGGAAACCCTGCCCTACGACCGTTTTTCGCCGCATCAGGACATTATTTCCGAGCGGCTCGAGACACTGTACCGCCTGCCGCGGCTGGGCAAGGGCATACTGCTGGTGCCGGTGGCGACTCTGCTGCAACGCCTGCCGCCACCGGCATTCCTCGATCAGTACAGCCTGCTGCTGGATACCGGCAGCACACTGGACCTCGACGCCATGCGCAGGCGCCTGGAGCGCGCCGGTTACCGGTGCGTGGCGCAGGTGCTGGAACACGGCGAGTTCGCGGTACGCGGCTCACTACTGGACCTGTTCCCGATGGGCTCAGGCGCACCGTTTCGCATTGATCTGTTCGACGACCAGATCGAATCGATACGCACCTTCGACCCCGATACCCAGCGCTCCCTGGACAAGGTCAACCAGATCCGCCTGCTGCCGGCGCGTGAGTTCCCCGCCGATGAAGCCGCCATTACCCGTTTCCGGCAGGCGTTTCGCAGCCAGTTCGAGGGCGACCCGCAGCGTGCAGTGATCTATCGCGACGTCAGCAACGGTCTGATGCCCGCCGGCATCGAATACTATCTGCCGCTGTTCCTGGAACACACCGCGAGCCTGTTCGATTACCTGCCCGCCAACGCCTGCCTGGTGCACAGCGAAGACGCGCACGCGGCTGTCGAAGGGTTCCGCGAAGAAATCGCCGAGCGCTACGAATCCCTGCGCCACGACATCGAACGCCCGCTGCTGCCGCCGCAGCGACTGTACCTGTCAGCAGCGGAAACCGACGCTGCGCTGTCGCATTATGGCCAGCTCAACGTCCAGCGCGCCGAGGCGCTGGACAGCGATAGCGCGGCCCTGGCGTTCGCCACCCGCGCCCTGCCGACGCTGCGGGTAAAGGCGCGCGCGGAACGCCCGGCGGGTGCCCTGCAGGACTTCCTGGCCGGTTTTCCGGGTCGCGTGCTGGTGTGCGCCGAATCGGCCGGGCGCCGCGAAAGCCTGCTCGGACAGTTGCGCGAGTTCGGCCTGCGCCCCGCGCCGCTGGCCGGCTGGCAGGCCTTCAGCGACAGCGACGCGCCGCTCGCCATTACCGTTGCACCGCTGGAACAGGGTGTGTGGCTGGCGACCGAACCACCGCTGGCGGTCATCACCGAAACGCAGTTGTTCGGCGAACGTGCCATGCAACAGCGCCGACGCCGTCCACGCCGCGATGCCGACGCTATTGTCCGCAACCTGACCGACCTCAACCTGGGCGCACCAGTGGTACACGAGGACCATGGCGTCGGGCGTTATATCGGCTTGCAGAAACTCGAGGTGGGCGGTATCGCGGCGGAATTTCTGACCCTCGAATATGCCGGCAACGACAAACTGTACGTGCCGGTCGCCTCGCTGCACCTGATCAGCCGCTACACCGGCTCGGCACCGGAAACCGCGCCACTGCACAAGCTCGGTAGTGATCAGTGGCAGAAGGCGCGCAGGAAAGCCGCCCAGCGCGTGCACGACGTTGCCGCCGAGCTGCTCGACATCTATGCCCGCCGCGCGGCACGCAAGGGTTACGCTTTCCCGGTGCACTCGGAAGAATACAACGCCTTCGCCAGCACTTTCCCGTTCGAGGAAACGCCGGACCAGGCCCAGGCGATCGAGGCGGTGCTTGCAGACATGGCCGCGCCACAACCCATGGACCGGGTGGTGTGCGGCGATGTGGGTTTCGGCAAGACCGAGGTTGCCATGCGTGCCGCCTTCGTCGCCGCACAGGCCGGACGCCAGGTTGCCGTGCTGGTACCCACCACCCTTCTGGCCCAGCAGCACTACCAGAATTTCAGCGACCGGTTCGCCGACTGGCCGGTGCATATCGATGTTCTGTCACGGTTTCGCAACAAGAAACAGCAGGACCGGATCACCGCCGAGTTCGCCGCCGGCACCCTGGATATCCTGATCGGCACGCACAAGATCCTTCAGGATGACGTCCGCGCGAAAAACCTCGGCCTGGTCATTATCGATGAAGAACACCGCTTCGGCGTGCGCCAGAAGGAAAAGCTCAAGGCACTGCGCGCCCAGGTCGACCTGCTGACCCTGACCGCCACACCGATTCCTCGCACCATGAACATGTCACTGTCGGGGTTGCGCGATCTTTCCATCATTGCCACGCCACCGGTGCAGCGCCTGACTATCAAGACCTTTATCAGCGAATGGAATGGCGCCACTATCCGCGAGGCCTGCCTGCGCGAGATCAAGCGCGGTGGCCAGGTCTATTTTCTGCACAACGAAGTCGAAAGCATCGATAAGATGGCGCGTGAACTGCGCCAGCTGGTCCCCGAAGCGCGTCTGGAAATCGGCCACGGGCAGATGCGCGAGCGCGACCTGGAACAGGTCATGCTCGACTTCTATCACCGCCGCTTCAACATCCTGCTGTGCACCACGATTATCGAAAGCGGTATCGATGTACCGACTGCCAACACCATTTTGATCAACCGCGCCGACCGCCTGGGACTGGCCCAGCTGCACCAGCTACGCGGCCGCGTGGGGCGTTCACATCACCGCGCTTACGCCTACCTGCTGGTGCCGCACCGAAAGGCCATGACCGATGATGCGATCAAACGCATCGAAGCGATCGAATCACTGGAGGACCTGGGGGCCGGTTTCACGCTTGCCACCCACGATCTGGAGATTCGCGGCGCCGGCGAACTGCTGGGTGACGAACAGAGCGGCCAGATCCATGAAATCGGCTTCAGCCTGTATACCGAGTTGCTGGAGCGCGCCGTAGCGGCGCTGAAGGCGGGACGCGAACCGGAACTGGAGCGCCCCCTGAACCATGGCCCCGAGGTCGACCTGCACGTCCCGGCGCTGATCCCGGATGACTACCTGCCGGATGTGCACACCCGGTTGACGCTGTACAAGCGCATTGCCAGTGCTGCGGATACCGAACAGCTGCGCGAACTGCAGGTCGAGATGATCGACCGATTCGGGCTGTTGCCGGAACCGGTGCAGCATCTGTTTACCGTAACCGAGCTGAAACTCAAAGCGGTTCCGCTTGGTATCAGCAAGATCGATGCTGGCGAGGAAAACGGGCGTCTGGTGTTCGGTGCCCAGCCCAATGTGGACCCGGCCACGATCATCACCCTGGTCCAGACCCAGCCGCAGCACTACAGTCTCGACGGGGGTGACAAGATCCGCTTCCGCTTCCCCATGCCGTCGGCCGATCAACGCTTCGCCACCGTCGGCTCGCTGTTACAGCAGTTGAGCAGCGCGACCGACTCAGGCACGATAGCGCAATGAACGACAGGCAAGGAAAGCGTGCCGGCGCTGCCATACTCGTGCTGCTGGCGTTGTTGGGGCCGTTTGCTGTCAGTCAGAGCCGGGCCGAAGCGCAGCTCTACGACATCGAGCTGGTAGTGTTTCGGAACCTGATCGAGAACGATGGCGGTGAAGTGTGGCCGCGCGAGGATTCGGTCTGGAGGGAAACCAGCGTCGCGGAACCGGACCACGCTGCCGAACCGGAGGTAGCCTGGCTCGGCGAGCCGTACCGGCTCGCCGCCCACTATGAGGCACTGCGACGTTCGGCACAGTACCGGCCGCTGGCTCATTTCGCCTGGCGCCAGCCGGTGGTCGATCGTGACCAGGCCGCGGCACTGCAACTGCCAGCCGCCGGGGCCCGGGCGGGCGGCGCCTACGTTGACGGTTCGGTACGGGTAGCGGTCGAGCGCTACCTGCACCTGTACCTGGACCTGCGCCTGCACGGCACCGTGCCGGTCCCGACGACCCGGTTCCAGCCGGGCGTCGAACCCGAACCGCAGGCTGCACCGGAGTTCCGGCTCACCGAGAAGCGTCGCATGCGCAGCAAGGAACTGCACTACTTCGATAACCCGCGCTTCGGCGTCCTGGCCCTGATCACGCCCTACACACCGGCACAACCGGCCAGCGATACGGCGGTTGACGCGGATTCACCGGACAGCCAGCCCTGAAATAAGAAAACCGGGCCGAAGCCCGGTTCTCTCTGGTCTCCCCTGCGGTGTACTCAGGCGGCCTGATATTTCGCCTTCGCCTCGCGTGCGGCTTTGGCCTGTTCCTCGTCATAGGCCTTGCCGGACCAGAGCATCTCGTAGGCGATTTCTTCGTTGCCGTTCTCGCACAGCTCCAGGACCTGCGCAAACAGCGGCTGAAAGGTATCGCTGCGATGCGAGCGCTCGTGATCCTCGAAGGTGTTCCAGAAAGTCACGATCAGCGCCTCCCTGCCCTTCAGCGGACTCTCCACCGCCTGGCCGACCGTGGAACCCTCGTTGGATACGTCGCCCTTGTTCAGGCACACGAAACCGCCGACAAACCCGGTGTCCGAGTGATAGGTCTTGACGTTCTCACACAGGATAGCCACGCGCTCCTGCAGATCGTCAACACTGTACCCGTCCTTCAGGATGACACGATTGACGGTTACGACACCGTTGTAGGGAAAATTGGCAATTAATCCGCTCATGATTCACCTTCCGCGTCAGTTGGTTTATAAGTGACCCCTAATATATATATCCTGACTATTTTAGTCAAGTATTATTGCCGATGGATAAACAGGTAGACAGTCCGGTTTTGGAGTGCGCGCGGCTACCCGGGGCGGGGTATGAATCGGCGCTGCGCGCTGTGGCGCTTCAGGCGCTGCCCGCCGCGTCGGGAATGGCGACCTCGAGCAGGCTGCGTACTTTTTCCATACCCACGGTCAGGCTGGCCTCGATGTCGTCCATGCTGATCACCCCGGGACCGCGTCCTGCCGCCCAGTTCACGATGACGGCGCAGCAGGCGTACTCCATCTCCAGTTCCCGCGCCAGGGCGGCCTCCGGCATGCCGGTCATGCCGACCATGGCACAGCCGTCCCTTTCCATGCGGTCGATCTCGGCGGCAGTCTCCAGGCGCGGCCCCTGAGTCGCCCCGTAGGTGCCGTCCTGAACCGCGTCCAGCTGCAGGCGTTGCGCACTGTCGATCAGCACGCTGCGCAGCCCAGGGCTGTACGGATCGGTGAAGTCGACATGGGTCACGTGGCTCAGATCCTGCTCGAAATAGGTGTGCATGCGCGACCAGGTGTAGTCGATGATCTGGTCGGGAAACGCCAGACGGCCCGGTTCCATGTCCTGGCGGATACCGCCCACCGCCGCGACGGCAATCACCTTCTGCACGCCGGTTTCGCGCAGCGCCCAGATGTTGGCCCGGTAGTTGACCATGTGCGGCGGAATGGTGTGCCCACGCCCGTGCCGGGGCAGAAACACCACGTCCGTGTTGCCCAGTTCGCCGTGCAGCAGCGGACCGGAAGGTTCACCGTAGGGGCTGCGCATGACCTCGCGTCTTCTGATCTCGAGGTTCTTGAGCGTGGCAAGCCCGGTGCCCCCTATGATCGCTATTTCGGCCATCGGAATTCCGTCGTCATTGCCGCTGCCGGATCAACTCCCGGACACGGCATAGATGCCTCTGACATTGCGCCAGTAGCCATGGTAGTCCATGCCATAACCGAACACGTAGCGATCTTCGACCTGCACGCCCACGAAGTCGGCAGTCAGCCCGCTGGCCCTGCGTTCATGCAGTTTCTCCACGAGTACCGCGCTATACACGGCGCTGGCGCCCTGCTCATGACAATACGCCAGGATCGCCGCCAGTGTCAGACCTTCATCCAAGATGTCGTCCACCACCAGCACGGTGCGGCCCTGCAGCGACTGCGAAGGCCGTGTAATCCATTTCAGCTCGTTACCGCCACGGGTGCCCTGGTAACGGGTCGCGTGCAGGTAGTCCAGCTGCACCGGAAACTCCAGCCGCGTGAACAACTCGCTGGCGGGTACCAGCCCGCCGGTCATGACACACAGCAGCAACGGGTCGGCATCGCCGAGCGCCTGTGCGATGTCGGCCGCCATTTGATCCAGCGCCGTTTCGATTTCGCGCCGGGTGTAGAGCTGATCAGCTGCCGCCAGCACTTGGCGTGCTTCCTGCGCGCGATCGTTGTCTCTCATGTCAATTGCCCGGGACACTCGCGATCCGTCTCGCACCCGATTGTGGCTGCCGGCCAAAGCGTATGTTCATTGCTGCTTTCCTTTTTCCCACTGCTGCACGGCCCGGCGCAGCCTGTCGGCTAGGCCGCATTTCTCACCGGGATCCCGGATGCTGGCGCAGGGCTCGGGTGTCCGGGCGCCGCGCTGGAGCGAAACTGGTAGCTGTAGCTCCCACTTGAGTGAAGCGCAAGTCCGGGCGCGCGAGAACCAGCCAGGGCCGGGATAGGCACTGCGGGACGACACAGTGTTCTTTTTCTCATACACACTTCGTTCCTTACTTCAGTCCACCATATGACCTTACCGCCGCCCGGTGAGGCATGCGGGCTAATACGTCAAGGTCACGGTTGCGTCGTCCATCGCTTCGCTGATCAGGTAGGCGCCACCCACGGTTTCGTCGATTTCGGGAACCAGGTCGTCGTCACCCAGCCCCGGCGCCGGTGCGCAGACCTTGAACACGACACCGGCCCGGTGCGCATCCTGCATCAAGCCATAAACGGTCTGGGGCGCATCGGGTAAGCGCAGCTGTTCCGCAATGCCGCGCCGGGCCAATTCCGCACTGCGGCCGGTGATGATGATCTCCACTTCGTATTCCATAGCGGCTGCAACCGTAGCCTGGAACAACGGCGGGCCCAGTTCGGCGGGCTCGGACGGGTCCGCATTCACCAGCACGATCATCAGCTTGTCGGCCACGCGGGTACTCCCGATCAGACGCCCGGACGCATTATAGGCGACCCGCACAGAAACCTGAAACGGACACCCGCACGCCGCCGCGGCTCACTCGAGATCCATGTCCAGCCAGGGCTCCGCCTGGCACTGTTCCAGCAGGTCGGCGGTACAACGGTAGCGCCTGCAATCGAGCAGATCCTTACGCGGCGGACAGGCGCGCGCGTGCATGCGCGCCAGCCGCAGATGGGCCGCAGGATCATTGTAGTCGCTCAGCGACTCGACCACCCCGGCTGCCTGCTCGGGCTGATTGCAGACCAGCACCATGTCGCAGCCAGCCTCCAGTGCCAAATGCGCACGCTGCGCATGGTCGCCGGCCCATTCGGCACCGCCCATGCTCAGATCATCACTGAAGATCACGCCCTGGAAGCCGAGCTGGCGCCGCAGCACCCCGCTCAGCCAGCGACGCGAAAAACCCGCCGGCTGGGCATCGACCTGCGGGTACAGCACATGCGCAGCCATGATGCCGTTGAGGCCATTATGAATCAGGCGCTCGAAAGGGATCAGATCTTTCAGCTCCAGGTCGACCAGTGCGCGCGGGTCTTCCGGGAGACTGTCGTGCGAGTCGATTGCCACCCCGCCGTGCCCGGGAAAATGTTTGCCCACCGTCGCCATGCCGGCTTCGTGCATGCCGCGCTGGTAAGCCAGCGCCAGTTCCGCCACCACGGCCGGGCGACGGTGGAAGGCGCGGTCGCCGATGACGGTCGAGATACCCAGATCCAGATCCAGCACCGGGGCGAAACTCAGATCGACACCCACCGAGAGTATTTCGCTGGCCATCAGCCACCCGGCCTCCTGTGCCAGATGCAGGGCCCGCTGACGATCGACGTCGAACAGGGCGCCGAAGCGGCCCACCGGCGGCAGGCGGAAGAAACCGTCGCGGAAACGCTGCACCCGGCCGCCCTCCTGATCGACCGCCAGCAGCAGCGGCGGCTCGCGCAGCCGGTGGATCGCGCCGGCCAGGGCATGCACCTGCTCCGCGCTCTCGAAGTTGCGGCTGAACAGGATGACACCGCCCACCGCCGGGTGCTGCAGCAGGTCGCGTTCTTCCGGGAGCAGTTCCAGGCCGCGCAGGTCGACCATCACAGGCCCGATACTCATGGCGCAATTCCTCGTCTCGTTTTCACATCCAGTCGGTCGCGCAGGCCATCGCCCAGCAGGTTAACGCTCAACACCACCAGGAACAGCGCCGTGCCGGGCGCCAGCACCAGGTGCGGCGCCACCAGCAGGTAGCGCACGCCGTCGCGGATCATGCTGCCCCAGGACGCCTCCGGCGGCTGTACACCGAGTCCCAGAAACGACAGCCCCGACTCGGCCACCACCACAGCAGCAACCCCGAACGTGGCTTCCACCAGCAGGGGTGCTGTGATCAACGGCAGCAGATGGCGCAGCACGATACGCGGAGTCCGTGCACCCAGGGCACGCGCGGCCAGCACGTGCTCGCGACCCTTGACCGATAATACCTGCGCACGTGCCAGGCGCGCATAGCCGACCCAGCCGACCAGGGTCAGGGCAAACACCAGATTGCCGATACCCGGTCCCAGCAGCCCGGCCAGCGCGATAGCCAGCAGGATACCGGGAAACGCCATGAAGATGTCCATGACCAGCACCAGCGCCCGGTCCCAGGCGCCGCCCAGATAGCCCGCCAGACTGCCGACCAGCGTGCCCGCCACGAGCGACAGACCAACCACCCAGCACGCCACCCAGAAAGACGTCCGCGCGCCGACCAGCAGACGGTCCAGCACCGGCCGCCCCACATCATCCGCGCCCAGCCACTGGGAGCCGCCGGGCGGCGCCAGGATCGCCTCCAGAGCGATGTGGTCAGGCTCCAGTGGCAGCCAGGGCACGGCCACCGCCACCAGCGTCCACAGCGCAAGCAACAAGCCCGCCCAGCGAAGTCGCATCAGCCGCGCCCGTGCCCGAGTCGCACGCGTGGATCGACCCAGGCATACAGCAGGTCCGTGATCAGATTGATGACGACGTAACACAGGCTGATCATCAGCACGCAACCCTGCACCACCGGATAATCGCGGCGCTGGATCGACTCCACCAGCAGCGAACCGATGCCTGGCCAGTTGAACACCGTCTCGGTCACCACGGCACCGCCGAGCAACGCGCCCAGCTGCATACCCAGCACCGTCAGCACCGGCAGCCAGGCGTTGCGCAGTCCATGCCGGACCAGAACCCGGAACGGGGACAAGCCCTTGGCGCGGGCGGTGCGAATATAATCCTCGCCCAGCACCTCGAGCAGACTGCTGCGCACCATGCGCGACAGGATTGCCGCCAGCGCGGTCCCCAGGGTGACCGCCGGCAACACCAGCGACAGTGCGCCGCTTCTGCCACTCACCGGGAACCAACCGAGCGTCACCGAAAACAGCATCACCAGCAGCGGACCCAACCAGAAATTGGGAACCGATACACCCAGGAGCGAAAACCCCATGGCCCCCGCATCCCAGCCCGTGCCGCGCCGCGCCGCCGCCAGTACCCCCATCGGCACGGCGATCACGAGCGCGATCAGGAACGCCAGCGCGGCCAGTTCCAGGGTGGCCGGGTAGCGTGCCTGCAACAGCTCCACCACCGGCTGGCGTTCATACAGGGAGCTGCCCAGATCGAGCTGTACCACCCCGGACAGGAATGCCCCCCACTGTTGCAGCAGCGGCTGGTCCAGTCCCAGTGCATGGCGCAGTGCCGCGCGGTCGGCGGCTGCAGCCGACTCCCCGAGCATCACTTCGACGGGGTCGCCCGGCACCCAGTGAATAAGGAAGAAGACCAGGCTGGTCAGGCCGGCAATTACCCACACAGCAGTGATCAGGCGGGAAACGATATAGGCCTGCATCAGCGCTCAGAGGGGATGGACCGGGGTTCGGTCTGTTTCGGTCCGCAATCACAGCTGTGGAAGGCAACCCGCAGCAGATCGCCACTGCTGCCGCGCAGCTGGTAGACCGGGCTCTGCGCTACACCCGGCGACGGCCGTTCCGATCCGCTGGCCAGCTGCGCAACCCGGGTTTCGCCAGCGGCTCCCGCTGCACGTGGCGGGCCGCTGCCGGGCGTTGTCACCAGCCGCGCGATGTCCTCGCCTTCGGTTCTCAGCCGGTTGATTTCAGCCACCAGGTCATCGATCTGCACCGACAGAGTCTGAATTTGTTGCTCCAGCGCGCGGCGCGAGGGCTGCGCGCTCGGCGGCGCGGCGCTGATCCGTACCACCGGCAGTGCCTCGCTGCCGCCGGCGGCCTGCAGCCATGCGTCAGCCAAGCCGCGCAGCTGGTCCTCAGCCGGGGCCGGCTGAACGTCGGTCAGCAGCTGCGCAGCCAGCGCAGCGAGATCCTGCCCCGCTCGCGATCCCGGCTGGTCATTGAGCAGCGAGGCCTGCGTCACCTCGCCGCCCTGCATGGCGGAATCTTCGCGGACCGTACCGAGCAGGGGCACGCGCCGGTTCAGATGTTGCTGCGCCGCCGCCCGGAAGCCCGCGCAGGCTCGCTCGGCGGCAGCGGGATGTTCGCTGCGATTGACCAGCAGCGACACAGCCCCCCGGTAGCCGCGCGCGCTCAGCAGCTTTAGCAGCGCGTATCCTTCCCTCAGGTGCCGCGGCTGCGGGGTGACGGTCAGAATAACCTCGGGGCACGCCAGTACCAGGCCCAACAGGTCGGGATCAACGCCGCCGACCGCATCGATCAGGACGTAGTCATAGCGTTCGAGCTCGGCGAGGGAGGTCGTGAGGCCTTGTCGGTGTAGCGGCTCCAGCAGCTCCGGGCGCACCGCGTCGAGCTGGCCGGGAAGAATATCGAAGCCGTGACGGTCGCGAATCAGCAAGCCATCAAGCCCTGTTTCAGGTGCTTCCCGGTCGCGCACCGGCCCGCCTGGCGGCACAGCGTCTTCACTACCGAGAGGGCGGCCGCCGCGCGCGGAATCGAGCAGGCATACACGCTGGCCGCGTTGTGCCAGCTGTGCAGCCAGATTGAGTGCGATACTGGTGGTACCGACCCCGCCTCGCGCACTGGTGACAGCAATGAGTCTCGTCATGCTTGCGAATCCGCACATCCGACCGGTTGTGGCAGCCGGTTCCGCTGGCGAGCATAGCACAGCCCTCGCTGCGGGGTGCGCTACTCCTCGATCAGCACTGGAAAGCCCGCTTCCACCTGCTCGAACAGCTCCATCACGTCGTCGTTGCGCATGCGCACACAACCGTGCGAGCGCGGTTCTCCCATGGGCTCGCTGTCCGGGCAACCGTGGATGTAGATATAGCGTCGCATACTGTCGACGCCGCCAAACCGGTTGTGGCCCGGTTCATTGCCGCACAGCCACAGGATGCGCGTCAGTATCCAGTCGCGTTGCGGATGGTGCCGCGCCAGCTCGGCAGAATAACATTCGCCCGTCGGGCGCCGCCCCACGAACACGGTGCCGGGCGCGCAGCCCGCACCGATGCGGGCGCGGATGCGGTGCCAGCCGCGCGGTGTCTGTTCGCTGCCGAGCTGTTCTCCGGCGCCCCGCAATGCCGTCGACACGCGGTATTCGCGCACCACCCTGCCCCCTTTCCACAGCCGCAGGCGCTGTTCGGAGAGCTTGATGTGCAGATATTTATCGGGCATGGCTCAATCCGACCTGGGCTGTCGCAGGCGACTGCGTGCGGGCGGTATGCACGAGGGCATCATAATCGCCGTGGGCGTCCAGCACATAGCCTTCGATAGTGTCGCTCGCCGCAAAGAACTGGTCTTCGAACCACAGCGGGACATAGGGCA
>CBDTYI010000020.1:0-17763 GCA_965364565.1 uncultured Gammaproteobacteria bacterium
CCGTATTGAGGCTAAAGGCGGTGCCGCGTTGCAGGTTTGGATGCGGACCGAGCCAGAATGCAGCGATCCCTGATATCAGATTTGGCCGAATAGCGCATTTCGACCCCGGCAGGATGCTCGCGCTCCCATCTCGATCCATCCTGGAGACTCCTTTGCGACGCCCATCTGGCTGGGCCTGGCCAGGCAGACTGACAGCTGTCGTTCGCTGCGAATTGAGAAAACTCAATGCCTGTTGGAGTGTTAAACCTGACCCGGGTGTTCCAATGGCTCCCGAGACAGGCAGCATGGTCTGCACCGTGCTCGCCGCGTCGCGCCATGGGCCAGAAGCGCCGCGGCCGCGGGGTATTATGAAGCGGGTTCCAGTTGATACCCCAGTATTTCCCGGAGATTGAACAGCACCAGCTGCGATAAACTGCGCACAGTCTGATTCCGGTATAGAGAATTCCTGATGCAGCTTCCGTTTGATAATCGCTATGTCACCCTGGGTGAGGGCTTTTTCGACAGGACCCGTCCGACGCTCGTGAAGAAACCCGAATTAATCAAGTTCAATGACGCACTCGCCAGGGAACTGGGCATAGCCACCGATGACGTCGCCGCGACGGGTGCCGAGGTCTTTTCGGGTAACACGCTGCCCGAGGGCGCCGAGCCCCTGGCGATGGCGTATGCGGGGCATCAGTTCGGACAGTTCGTTCCGCAACTGGGCGACGGCCGAGCGCTGTTACTCGGCGAGATCAACAGACCGGATGGCACCCGTGTCGATATCCACCTGAAAGGTTCTGGACGCACACGTTTCTCGCGCAACGGTGATGGCCGTTCTGCCCTCGGCCCGGTGTTGCGTGAATACCTGGTGAGCGAGGCCATGCACAGACTGAAGGTGCCGACCACGCGCGCCCTGGCCGCCGTGACCACCGGCGAGCCGGTCGCGCGTGAGCGTTTGCTGCCGGGTGGGGTGATTACACGCGTTGCTGCGAGCTTTGTTCGCGTGGGCACCTTTGAGTATTTCGCTGCGCGCGATGATTACGCTGCGGTAAAACAACTCGCGGATTATGTCATTGAGAAAAACTACCCGCAGCTTGGCGGACATGAACAGCCTTACGTGGCGCTGCTGGACGCTGTGGTTGAGCGGCAGGCAGAACTGATCGCGCAGTGGATGCGGATCGGTTTCATACACGGTGTGATGAACACCGACAATATGTCGATTGCCGGTGAGACCATCGACTACGGGCCCTGCGCGTTTATGGATACCTATGATCATGACCAGGTGTTCAGTTCCATTGATCGTAACGGGCGTTATGCCTATAGTAATCAGCCGTCGATCGGGTTATGGAATCTCACGCGTCTGGCAGAGACCTTGCTGCCGTTACTCGATGAAACCCCGCAGGCGGCTGTGAACGCCGCGCAGGAGGTCCTGGGGGCCTATGCACCACGCTATGAAGCAGCGTGGCTGGCGGGTATGCGGGCAAAATGTGGTTTGACAGCGTGCAGTGGGGCTGAAAGCGAGGCCGATAGAGCCCTGATTGAAGATCTGCTGGCTGCAATGGCGGATAATCGCGCTGATTTTACCTTGACGTTTTATCATTTATCACGGACCGCCGATCAGCCCTCAGAACAGGACAACGACCTGCGAGCCTTGTTCGATAATGCAGCGCAGATTGATGCCTGGTTGGAGAACTGGCGTCGGCGCTTGAGCCTGGAGACGCAAAGTGATGCAGAACGGCAGGAAACCATGCAGGCAGTCAATCCCGTCTATATACCCCGCAACCACCAGATTGAAGCCGCGATCAGAGCGGCGGAAGATCAGGGGGATTATTCGGTGTTTCACGCGTTGCATGCGGTGCTGGAGGATCCGTACGCACAACAGCACGGAAAGGAAAGGTACATGCAGCCACCGGAACCGGAACAAGTGGTTGAGTATACGTTTTGTGGAACGTGAAAGGGGACCGTCCCCCTGTGTGCCCATGAAAGCCCTAGCCACCGGTGTTGTCCCGATACTTCTGACCCTGCCTGTAAATGCAGACGCAGTGCTGCTGGACTGCGAAATCGACGCCCGACGCATCTACACCTGTGTCGAGGTGAGTGAGCCGGCAACTGCTGGCCGGAAAGCGGACAACACGGAGGCCTATGGCGACGAGTACCGTCGCTACCTGAAACAGGCAGAAGAACAGTGTGTCTACAATGAGCCACGGCGGCGGGTGGCCGGTAAGAACACCGGAGGCGCGCTCAGAATGGAAGAGCTGAAGTCGGCACGCGAAGAATACGAGCAATGCGTTGGCGCAAAAGCCCGCGAACTCTGGCGTAACAACAATCCCCCCGCTGGCTCCGATCGGGGACAGTAGATCCAGCCCACCGGCACGCGGCGCATGCCGGACTGATACCGGCCGCGGTTGCACCCTGAACGCCTGTTCGGCGGTTCGCGGCAGTGAACCGCTGTCCGCAGAGCGTGTGCGGTCCCCGTCTGCGCTTCCGAGCGTGTGATTATTCCATTTCCCGGGCGTGAATTTGTCACAGTGCTGACGCCTGTTCACGTGTCACTATCTTGTTGGACGGGTGGTGGAGGATTGCCCTGGCAGAGGCAGTGCATCAGCGCCCACCGCGCGTAGCGTCATTCGCGACTCTCGATAGAGGCCCCGTCATGCGTTGTGGTCGAAAACCATAATGGTTTAACAATGAGACGGAGACAAATCATGCGGCAAGAGACTTTGTTGTTCGTGGGCCTGATCGTTGCGCTGACGATAGCGTATTCGTCAGCTTTTGAAGCATCGCAGGAATCGCTGGCACTGGAGGTGGCTGAGTCTCCCGGGGAGCGTGCCCCGGGTATCACCGGGATACGACATGTATCGGCACTGGTAATAAAAACCGGGTCGGAGAGCAACTGATTCCAGGGCGGCCCTGATCCATACGCTCAAGCTGTGATTGCGAGCGAAGCGAAGCTAGTCGGGGTCAATGTCGACCGCAGCTCATCGATTGCTTCGTGGTCAGGGTCCGTACGCCGCACGGTGTTTGCTCTCCGCTCCCCGTCTCAATGCAGACTCAGGCTCTCGACCGCCGGTTCCGGCGGCTGTAATGCCTCGAGCGCCTCGAGGATGGCCTCGGGTTCCATGCGTTCTTTGTAATCGACATCCGCGTGTACGGCGCGTATCACGCCCTGGGTGTCTATGATGAAGGTCCCGGGTACGGGCAGCACGTTGCGCCCTTCGCCGTTGTACTCGGCGACGTTCAGATCGTGACTTAAATAGACCTCGACGAGTTCGGGCTCCAGTTCGTAGTACAGTCCGTAGGCTTTCATGACCGTGCTGTCGATGTCGCTCAGTACTTCGAATGGTAGGCCATCCTTACTGATCTGCGCGGCCGACTTGTCCGGCCGTTGCGGTGTCACCGCGATCAGCTGCGCTCCGTAGCGTCTGAAGGCGGGCACACTTTCCTGCAGCACGCGCAGGTGCAGATTACAGAACGGACACCAGGCGCCGCGGTAGAAGACCAGGATGACCGGCCCTTTGCGCCACTCTTCGGACAGCGTGAGCGGTGACCCGAAGGCGTTGTTCAAGGTGAAATCCGGTGCCCGGGTGCCCACTTTCAGGCCGGGATCGGGCAGGCGGCTGGCCAGGTTGTCGGCCGCCTGTTGCATGATGCGCAGATCTTCCGGCGAGAATCTGGCGGCGTCGGGGGATTTGCTGCGTTGTTCCAGAAACTGCTGTTTCTGTTGTTCGTAGCTGGGCAGCGACGCCGAATCTGCGTGGCAGGCGAAGGGAGCAAGTGTCGTCAGAGCAAATAGCAGAGCGGCGGAGGGTAGGCGGCTTTTCATCATGAGGACTCCGGGTGGCAGGTTGTCACATGGACAGGGGTTGTGCGCTGAAGTTCCCAGTAAATCAGCGGGGTCAATAGAGGCGGAGTCATTGCCGTCACAAAGAATTGCGAATAACACGTGTTGGAGATTGTTCGTCCGGGCGTCACGCCATCGCGCGACGGACGGCGCTCCCAGGCTAATCGGATGTCACGCAGGAAAGGGGACAGATCAGGGAACAAAGATCTGGCCCCTGGTGAGCTTTATCAATCAACAGCCGTCGTCTTCCGTAACCGGCTCGCCGGTGTCCGGATCCCGGATTTCCGAGCCCTCGCTGTTGGTGATAATGGTGCCTGTGAACATCATGGCATCCACCCGCTCGAACTGTTCGTTCAGAGCTCGCGCCACCACGGTATCCGGGACGCCATGGTAGATGAATATGTGGCCTTTCGACTCACGCTCCAGTTCCTGGGTCGTAGGTTCGAAAAGCCGCCTCAGTTGCCATTCGGTTCGCAAAGCGTCGTCAGAAACCGCCAGTGCTGGTGTCTGAAACAGAGCCGCGCCCATCGATGCCAGTATCAACCGCCTTAAATGCGTCGTCATGATCAGTCCCTCCGTCGATGATGTTGACCGGTTGCTGAACCGGAGTTCAGCAATGGGCTGCTTACGGCCCTTGATGATCAAGCGTACGCGTGGGTGGTCGGAGGGGCAGTGAACTTGTGCAAGGCGGAATTGTGAATTATTCACAGGCAAAGGAAAATAGATTCGGCCCCTCCTGTAATGATGGTATAAACGTGACTATGAACAAGGACCAGGCCCAGGCGCGCGCCGATCAGATCCGCGCGTTCCGATCTGAACTGGCGCTGCTGCAGCGCGAGGGCGTCATGAGGCTGAGCGACGCAGCACAGGGCGCGGTGCAGCAGTATCACAGCGGCCTGCTGCGTCGCTACGCGGCCGAGTTCGATGTCGATACCAGTCTTGACCAGAAGCAATTGTCCTGGGGTATGCGGCTGGCGTCGCTGTTCGGGGCGCTGGCCTTGTCGGCTGCGGTGTTCTTCTTTTTCTATCGTTTCTGGGGTGATTTCGGGACTCCGCTGCAGGTGGGGCTGCTGGTGGCGGCGCCGCTGCTGGCGACGCTGGGGGTCGAGTTCGCTGCCCGGCGCGAACGCAGTCTGTATTTTGCCTCGCTGATCGCCCTGGTCGCAGTCGCCTGTTTTGTGTTGAACCTGTCGGTGCTCGGTCAGATTTTCAACATCACACCCAGCCCCAATGCATTCCTGGCCTGGGCGGGATTCAGCCTGCTGCTGGCCTATGGTTACGGGCTAAAGCTGATGCTGGTGGCGGGATTGACCTGTCTGATGGCGTGGTTGTCGGCGCAGGTGGGGAGCTGGAGCGGGCTTTACTGGCTGTCGTTCGGTGAACGCCCGGAGAACTTCATCCTCGTGGGGCTCGCGGTGTCTGCACTGGGCTGGCGCGAGCAGCTCAGATTTCCGGGCTTTGCCGGTATCTATCGCGTATACGGTCTGCTGGTGGTGTTCCTGGCCATCCTGATTCTGGCCAACTGGGGGCGGATCAGTTATCTGCCCTGGTCCAATACGGCGATTGAAAACGGGTATCAGTTGCTGGGGTTTGCCTGCTCTGCACTCGCGGTGTGGCTCGGCATACGCCGCCACTGGCCTGGGGTCGTGAACCTGGGCAGCACCTTTTTTGTGCTGTACCTCTATACCAAACTGTTCGACTGGTTTTGGGACTGGATGCCGAAATACCTGTTCTTCCTGTTGCTCGGTCTGGTTGCGGTGTTGCTGCTGGTGGTGATGCGACGTTTCCGTGCGCGCACCGGGGAGACAGCGGCATGAGACGCTCGGCACTGCTGGCGGCACTGGCGCTGCTGATCCTGGTCAATACCCTGGTGCTTGCGGGTGTGGCCTGGAACCGTTCCGGTCAGCCCGAGGCGAGCCTGTCGTTGACGGAGCGCGAGCTGCGGCTGGTTTATCAAGGCACGGGCCGGGAAGAAGACAGCGGTATCGCGTTGGCCCTGAACCTGCACAACGACAGCTATGCGCCGGAGTGGCTGGATGAAGCCAAGCTGCGGGAGTTGGGATTTCGACCGGACCGGGTCCAGCTGGCGGACGGTCCGGCCGACGAGCGCTACAAACAACCCCTGCCCCGGCGGGCCTGGGCGGTGCTGGAATTTGCGGGTCCGGCCTGGCGGGCGGCGCTGGAGGAGCGTGAGCGGGACCTCGGCGACCTCCCCATGAAAGTGGAGGCCGGCAGGGCGACGCTGGAGCAGATCGAAATCGAGGAGAGGGCGGTGGCGCGCATGAAAACCAGTGGTTCCCGCCTGGTGGCGGTGGATGCGGGCAGGGACGCGGCGGAACTGCGCGCCCGCTATCCGGACCGCACGCAGTATCTGATCGTCAGCGCCGAGTTCCGCATGCGGGTTGAATGGGCCGCGTCTGAACAAGACCCGGAACTCGATAGAGTGCGTGGGGTTTTGCGTGTGCCGGGCAGGCGCATTCACGTGCCGCTGCAATTTCATGCGGCCTTGCTGGAAGCCCTGGGCGATGATCTGGAAGCCGACTATTCCATGGATGTGGACCAAACGCCGCATTATTCAGTCACGCTGCATATCGGCAAGCGCTATGAACTCTGGGTGGCAGGGGTTGCGGGGCTTTGACCTGTTTCCGGCTGTTACGGCGCAAGCCCGCGGTCTTACCAGCGTTCAACCGGTGCTCCAGCCGACCGTAACCACCCGGGGACAAGACATCACCCACGTTACTGGCGCATCCGGAACCGGTAACGCAATTATTGGTGGTACGAAACGGTTCGCTGGTGCAACCGGAACCGTTCGACTTTCGGGCATGGGTGGACCTGTTCTCCTTTCCCCTGGAGAAGGCCGTCGATCGCACCGTTACCGGTTCTGCGAATGACATACCACACCGGTGATTGAGCATTCTCAATGCGCGCTTCGCTGGGCTGGCAATAAAATAAACTCAGGGGCAGGGATGCCCACAGGGTAAAGTGGAGCGGAGTGGTCTTTTAGCCAGAGGCACTTATGAGTGGTTTCGTCGAGCAGCTCAGGCTTGCAGAAAAAGCAGCCGAAGATATCTATTTCGCGAAGCTTAACCGCGAATTGATCGAGGCCCTGCACAAACGGACCGAGGCAGAGAAAAGTTCCTGCCCACCCCCCGCTCCGGCGCCGGAGCAACGGCAAAGGGTGTCGCACACGCCATGAAGGAGACGCGCGGAGGGTAATCTGGCACTGGCAGCGGCACCCTCAGGGTTGCCGTTTCGCTTTGCACCGCAGCTCCGGGTCTGGCCGACCGCATTCGTTCGGTAGCCACTCTAAACGTCCTGAGTCGACCCGCGGTTCCCGCCTGGGTGGACGTGGATGTTCTCGATAAAGGCAGCGTACCCACCAGACACAGTCTTCCGAGACATACTGGGCGCTGCCGGGGGCTAACAGCTTCTCAGCGTCGTCATGGACCGGCTATGCTCTCGCGAGACATAAAGGTGGCGCGATGCAATGTCGATTATGCGATATGCTGCTAACTTATTCACGATTGGTCCACAACCTCAAAGCATCGCAGATCTACGTGAGAAATCTCGCAATTTTGGCTCTCGTGGCATTTTTCGCTCTAAGTGCCCTTTCTAGCGTCCAACCAGAGTGGTTTGCGTTTGTCCAGGGTGTGCCTGGACGAGACAAGCTTCTTCACTTCCTGGGCGCGGGTGTCTTGTCAGTATTGAACGTTATCGGATTCTCACCTGCCGGGGTTCGTGGTCGCGCCTATCGGGGAGTCTTGCTGTTGGGGGCTGTTGTGCTGCTGATTACGCTCGAGGAACTTCTGCAGCTTGCAATTCCATCCCGCACTTTTGCGCTGGCTGACCTTGCATGGAGTTATGCCGGGATAGCAGTGTTCGGTCTGCCCGCAATATGGCTGAGATCAGAACCCGTCTCATAATCGCGCGCTAGCCGCGCTGCTGTCCCAAATACCGGCCTGCGGGGCGCAGCGCGCCGCGCCATGGGGCAAACCCGCCACGGTCGCGGCCGCGGGCGATTATGAGACAGGTTCCAGATCAGGAGCGCTGCTGAGTAGCACAGTGGAGAGAGCCATAGACGTCGAAAACGTATTGGGCACCTTGAATGTTGCACCGACGTTCACGGTCAAAGGCCCCGCATCAGCGGAGTCTCCTTGGCTTGGGAATGTTGAGTCAGGCTCGACTACTGCAGTTGCGCCACCGTCAGGTCGCCCGCCACCGCCTGCATGGCTACCAGGTCACGGGACAGTTCATCCATGGCTGCGTTGATCTGGTCCAGTTCGGCCTGCGCCTGCTGGAGGTTGCCCTTTCTTACCGCGGCATAGATAAGGCCACCGGGCATGATTACGGTAATCAACACATCCTTGGCGCCCAGCTGATGGTCATCCAGGTATTGTGTGATCTCCTGTTCCCGCTGTGTGAGGGTGGCCCGCTGTGCACTGATCCGTTCGATCAGTCGGTCGGTATCGACCGCCGGAAGGGCTGGATAAAAGCCGGCGTCATTCGCCGCAGGGTCGAAGGCTCGAACCTGCACAGCCGCGCTCGCCGGTGCTTCGGCGAGTGCTGCAACGGGCAGGGTGATTAGCGAGATGCAGGCGGCTAAATAGCAATACAGTCGATGCACAGGCGGCTGTCCCCAAATTCTGGTGAGCGAAAGTATGTAATTATCAAAACTTGCGATAAATATTATAAGTTTTAATTATAATAGCACAGAAAATCGCTTCCATGATCCAGCGCATTGCAAAGCGCGATCCGCAGCCAATGGTATGCCCTTGGCAAGGATCGTAACGCAGCGATCGCCTGGTTGGGGGAGCTCCCTGCAGGCAAGCCAGGAAGCGCTCATCCGCTGCGTCACGGCGCCTGCAAAGGGAGCGGCCCTTCTCTGCGCGGCGAGTCTCGCCCGAAGTGCCTGCTCCTGGTGCGACGAAGCGCGTCCCGGCGCGCTGACCGGGGCAATAGCAGTAGCGGGGTAGACTAGGCTTCCTTCAGTTCTTCTGCTTCCGTCACCGCCGGCTCTGCTTCGGGCTCCGACTTGGGTACGGGGTTCTGATTGTGGGCGATCATCCTGGGTTGCCACAATGACAGCCCGCCTTCCATGAAAAAGGCATTGTCGAACCCGGCGCTGGGCAGGAACTCCGGTTTATCGAGACCCGCATACAGGGTGGTTTCCACCTCGAAACCCTGTTCCAGTGCCGTCTGCTCGGTCAAGCCGCTGTGGCCGATGGTCAGGTCCGAGTACTTGTAGACCATGGTGTTGAGTACACCGGGGAAACTGCAGGACTCGGAGCCGCCGCAAATGTTGTTGGCAATGACCCGGCCATGTTTGTTGGCGGTGTCGCCCATGGGCGTATAGATCGCCGTACTGGTGGGAAGGTGCCGGTTCTCCACGCAGTCTCCGCCGGCATAGATATCCGCGTCGGAGGTCTGCAGAAACTCGTTGACCTTGATCGCCCCGGTGTCCCCGAGTCCCAGTCCGGCCTGTTGCGCCAGGAGGGTGTTGGGCCGAACCCCGATTGCGATAACAACCAGGTCGGTCGCAATGTCGCCGGTCGCACCTTGCAGACATTGCCGTGCATATCTCCTTCGAACGCAAGGACCTTGCTCTTCGGGGTTTGATGGACTTCGTCGGGTTCCAGGTATTCGAATACCAGTTCCGACATATCGGCGTCGAGAGAGCGTGCCAGGATGCGCTCCCGCGCTTCGACAATATGGGTCTCTACCTGATTCTTCACGAAAGCCTCGGTGATCTCGATACCGATGGCGCCTCCGCCGACGATGACCGCTCTCTTGGTTCCGTTTTTGATCCGTTCACGGATGTGTCTGGCGTCATTCAGGTCGCGCAGGGAAGACACGCCTTTCAGGTCGACGCCCGGAGCGGCGCGCACTGTCAGCGCAGCAAACGCTCCGCTTCGGCGAGGAAGTCCCGGCGCGGCGGCAGTTCCTGTACGGGAAAGCGCGCCAGCACTACAACGCGTCTGTTGCCGCTGGGAAAGCGCAGCTCGGTGAGCTCCAGCTGGTAGGAAGTGCCGGTGGATGCCGGTCCGGTTTTGATCGACATCTGGTTGAGTTCCAGGCTGATGTCGCGCATATCGATCCAGTACGCGGGGTCGCCCAGCGTTGCCGCAAGCTGTTCCAGACTGTGCTCCGGGGCGCGCGGGTTGACCCTGAGTTGCAGCAACTCGGTTTCCACGGTCTGGATTTCGGATTCAAGTGCAGCCATTTCGGCGTGGCGTGGATCGCCGGCGGCAAATACGGATTCCGGTCCCCAGTTGCGGGCTTGCATCATCGTCAGCTGGCGTTGCAGCAGCTGGCGCTGGCGTTCCAGTTCGGCCTTTTTGCCGCGCGCCGCAACAATGCCCTGCAGGGCTTTTTCGACCAGGAAATCGAGGCCGCGTCGCGTCAGGTGGCGGCGCGTCTCCGGCTCGCTGTCCGACGCACCGAGGTATTGGTGATCGGAGAAATTGACCGCCACCTGTGCTACTTCACGCTGCAGGGTTTCGCCACGCAGATCCATGCCGAGGACGTTTTTCTCCTTACAACTCATGCTGAGCAGGCCATAGATTGCGCCATCCTCATGCGGTGTCGCTGCGCGCAGGTACTCGCTTACCGTCGTGCACCTGCCGATCGTCGTCTGCATGTGTTCGGGTGACACGAAGAAGGCGCGCAGGCGCGGATCGCTGCGGTAAGCCTGGCGGCTGATCTCGAGCGGCTCGGGCAGGCGTTCTACCAGAGCGATGAGATGCCTGAGCGCCGCTTCCACCGGGGCGCGCAGTTGCTTCCGATAGCCGGGAAGGGCGCGCAGGCGGGGGTCCGATGCGTCCACCGCGCGTTCGATAGTGCGCTCCAGCAGGGTGCCGTCAATAGGTTCGTCGGATCGCTCAATGGGGGCGAAAAGCGAGCTCAGTAACTGCCGCATGGTATTCCGGTTCCCGCACCCCGGCGCGTTGTTTGCGTTGCCACCATAGTAAGGAGGTTATCGTTTGCGCGGGGCGGGACCTTAGCCATGCGGTGTGTGCGTTGCCTGGCCGGGTGTGGTGCGGACCTGAAGCGGGGTCACAGAGCAATTGTTTCTGATACCGGTGGTGGTCTCCGACTGCTATTTTTTGCTGCTCAACAGATGGAGAATCCGGGCTGTAATGAAGGCCGCCAGGATCAGCAGGCCGTAGGGGTAGGGAATGAGCCCCAGGAAAAACGCCGACAGGCTCGCCAGTAGCAGGGCGAGCAGTACGAGAAGCACGGTGTCAACAGGTCTGGTCATGGGCTGCACCGGTATGGGTATCGAGACTCTAGCACAGGACTGTCCTCGACCAATGCGCCGGGCGCTGGTCTTTTGGCGACGGTCCCGCGGGCAGGGGTTGGCACAGCAGCGCGGCAGGCCGGAATGTTCGCGTGCGGACGCTGAAGTCTGCCCCGGTTGACGGCTGCGATTCGGTCAGGACCAGAGACTGAGTGGCGGATCGTTCGCCACCGAGTTCAGGATGTCAGTGCGCGATACCAGTCCGATCAGGGCGTCCCGGTCGTCTACGATCGGCACCGCGCTCAGCCCGTATGCACACATCGCCCTCGCGATACGGCGCACGTCGGTCACCGGATCTGCGGTGATTACCTCCGGGGACATAACGTCGGCAACGGTTTTGCCACGGATAAAACTGAGTTCGGAGTCCTCGATCACCAGAACCCGCAGTAGCTCGTGCTCCGACACCATTCCGACGATTCTTTGCCGCTCATCCAGGACCGGGAGCTGGTGGCAGTGCAGTTCCCGCAGTTGCTCCCAGGCAGACACGATGTCCTGACTGAGCTGCGCAGTGGTGACCGGGGTGCTCATGATCTGATGCGCGTGCAGGATTGCCTGCCGGTCGCTGATGTGCAGCATCTCCCGGTAGGCCTGTTCAGCCTTGCGCGACACCGGAGCACCATCGGGCCGCCCGCGCTCCCGGCCTGATTCCGCGAGCTCCGGTGCAGCGCAGTTCTCACCTCCCGGGCGCAGCGCGGCTCTGCGACTGGCCTGCGCAGCGCGAACTTCCTCAAGCTGCTCCAGGCTGTTCCGGAAACGCCGCCCCTCGATGTCGTAGATCGCAAACACGTCAGTGTCGTTCCGTCGCCTCTGTGACCGCCGGCCTCATCGGACCACGCTCACGAGGTGCCATGGGAGCCGCCCACGGGCAATCGCCTCGGGGCCGGAACGGCCGCCCCAATGGGGGCGGACAGGGTTACGGGCAACGCGGGTACAGCGGCTTATCTTCCGGCACATCCGACCGGGTGCCTGCGGCTCATTCGACGGCGGTGGCAATATGTGGCCTGGTGGATGCGCGGGCTTTGTCACGCTGGCGTTCCAGACGGCGCCGGAGAGTGCGACCGGCGCGATCCGCCGCGCGGTCGATGGCGAGGTACAGGTCCGCTTCGATGTCCTCCACCACCACATCGGGCAGACCGGGCAGTACCAGGCGCAGATGACAGCGCTTGTCCGTGCCGCCGCGCGGGCCATTGATGTCGGACAGCCGTACCACGACCCGCTGTACGCGATGGTCGTAGCCGGATAGCGCGAAACGCAGGCGCCGTCTGGAATGGCTGCGAATCGCCTCGGTCATGACGAAACTGCGTGTCTGAATATCAATCTGCATGCGACCCTCCCCGTTTCAGCACCATTGCTGCTTTACTGTCGACCATGCTAGGCGCAGTCCGCATAGACGAAAAGTCGATTGCTTGAGTTTGGTCATTCGGAAAAACCGAAGTAATGGCGCGAGCCGGCGAGTGTTGCCCGGGCAGCGGTCGGCGCAGCGCTATGGCCAACTCGTCGTGTGACCTTTACCATGTGGCCGGTATCGGTCCCGAAGCTGATGAGCCAGTCACATGCAGTGCGCGCCCGGAAACACCAGAATTCAACGTGTTGTGTTTGCGCTGGCGATTGCCGCTGTCGGTTCTCAGGACGCCTTCTGTGGGCACAGGGAGGCGCAACCGTCCAATGACACAAAGCCGCTATGGGAAGTCGGCGTCGGGGCCTTTGCAGGCAGACTGCCTGACTATCCGGCGGCGGGGCAGAGCACCTATCGTGCGCTCGCTCTGCCCTACGTGGTCTATCGTGGCGACTTCTGGCGTGTGGGCGGTGAAGAGAACCGGGGGGCGGTCAGCGGCCGCTTCGTCAAAAACGAACAGTTTGAATTCGATATAACCCTCAGCGCCGCGTTTCCCGTCGATTCAGCGGATAACAACGCACGCCGTGATATGCCGGATCTCGATTTTCTGTTCGGTATCGGGCCGCAACTGATATTCAAGCTGATCAGGGAGCCGGGACGCAGGCAACTGGATCTCAATCTGCAGGCGCGTGCGGTTTACGCGACCGATTTTTCCTCGCTCAGTCATCAGGGGTACGTGTTCAACCCCAAGCTCAGTTACGCCCGCGAGCATGTCAGCGCCCTTGACCTCAAGGTGTTCGCCAGTGCAGGGCCGATTTTCGCGACCGAAGATCTGATGGACTACTTTTACGAAGTGGAGCCTGAATTCGCGACTCCCCAGCGCCCCGCATTCGATGCCGACGGTGGGTATCTTGGTTCGGACATCACCCTGGGCATATCAAAGCGCTTCAATAACAGGTTTCGCGCGGTGCTCGGAAGCCGGCTCGGTATCTATAACGGTGCCACCAACCGGGACAGTCCGCTGTTCAGGGACGAGCTGAACCTGGGCGTGTTTGCGGCCTTCGTCTGGGCATTTGCGCACAGTGACCGACCCGCCCGCTGATTCGGATTGTGCCGCGGTGCAGCGGGGGAATGCTCAAATGAGTGGGTCGCTCTCCGGGTGATGCCGCTCGGCAAACGGTTCGCGTGGGCGCTGCGCTGGGCTTTGCTGCCGGGCCTCATGGCGGCGTGCGGCTGGTACGTGACCGGCATGCCAGGTGACTCCTGGTCGGGCCCGCTGCCGCCCCTGTCTGCGCAACAGCGCCTGATCCGCGACAACCTCCGGTCCCACGTAGGGGTGCTGGCGGGGCGCGTCGGCGAGCGCAATGTCTGGCGTCCCGAGGCGCTGGCGGCCGCGGCCGACTACATCCGCGCCACGCTGGAAGACCTGGGCTATGCGGTGCGTGCGCAGTCCTTCCTGAGCGAGGGTGTGGGGGTTGCGAACCTCGAGGTGGAACTGCCGGGTCACCTGATGCCGCGGGAGATCATCGTGCTGGGCGCGCATTATGATTCGGCAGCCGGTACGCCGGGGGCCAACGACAACGCTTCGGGGGTTGCCGCGCTGCTGGAGATCGCGCGGCTGGTGGCAGGCCAACGCTATGCGCGCAGCGTGCGCCTGGTGGCGTTTGCCAACGAAGAGCCGCCCTTCTTCTACACCGACGCCATGGGAAGCGCGGTGTATGCCGAGCGTGCCCGCCGGCGCGGCGAACGCATCGAAGCCATGCTGGCGCTGGAGACCATCGGCTGGTACACCGATCAACCCGGCAGCCAGCGCTATCCGTTTCCGTTCGGTCTGTTTTATCCGGACCGCGGGAACTTCGTCGGTTTTGTCGGCAATCTGCCTGCGCGTGGGCTGGTGCGCCGCGCGCTCGCCGCGTTCCGGGCCTCAACGCCGTTTCCCTCCGAGGGCGTGGCCGCCCCGGGTGGGATGGAGGGAGTGCACTGGTCGGACCACTGGTCGTTCTGGCAGGCGGGCTATCCGGCCATCATGATCACCGACACGGCGCTGTTTCGTTATCCCCACTATCACGCGGCGACGGACACTCCGGAGCAGCTGGACTACCCGAGCCTGGCGCGGGTCACCCTGGGCCTGGCTGCAGTGGTCGCAGGGCTCGCCGGGCGATGATGACGTGAGCGGAGCAGAAACCAGAGCTGGAGTCAGAGAGCAATTGGTTCCGATATCAGAGATAATTTCGCTCTGAACTCGATTTATGAGCTGAGTCTGTATGGCTGTCGAGCAACAAGCTGCTGTTACGTCTGCCGGGCGATTCGCCCTGCATCACTGGACCTCGCTGGCGCTGCTGGTGCTGGGGCTGGGGGTGTTCGTCTTTGTCGGTATCGCCGATGAGGTGATGGAGGGCGACACCCTGGGGCTCGACCGCTGGCTGCTGCTGGCGCTGCGGGCACCGGGGGATCCCGGCGACCCGCTGGGACCTGCCTGGGTGGAGGAAATGTTCCGGGACTTCACGGCGCTCGGCGGTATCGGGGTGCTGAGTCTGCTCACCCTGGCTTCGGTCGGGTATCTGTGGCTGCAGGACCTGCGCCGTGTGGCCTGGTTGGTTCTGGCTGCAATACTGGGCGGCCTGTTGCTGAGCCTGGCCCTGAAGAGTGGTTTCGATCGTCCGCGCCCGGACCTGGTGTCGCACGGTTCGCTGGTTTACACGTCCAGTTTCCCCAGCGGTCATTCGATGCTGTCGGCGGCGGTCTATCTCACCGGTGGCGCCTTGCTGGCGGTGGTGCACCGCGCGCGCAGGGTGCGGGTGTACCTGATCGGCTGTTCGGTCCTGGCCACCTTGCTGGTCGGGGTGAGCCGCGTTTACCTCGGGGTGCACTGGCCAAGCGACGTGCTGGCCGGGTGGGCCGCCGGCGCGGCCTGGGCCGCCGCCTGCTGGCTGGCAGCCCAGTGGCTGCAGGAGCGGGGGCGCATCGAGGCGGGCATGCCCGGCCCGGGCGACCAGGTCCGGGGACAGTAGACCCATCTCTGCAACGCTTCTGCGGATGAGCAGCGTCTGGAACAGATAAGGCGTTGCGGCAAACAGGTATACTGTGGCCATGGCTAAACGCTCAGCACGGCACCAGCACTCAGACGCAACCCGGGACGAAGCCATGCGGATTGCGCGCGGGACACAACGCCCCGGGCAGGCCAAGGAACAGACCAAGCTGATTGCGCGCGGCATTCAGAAGGGTATCGAGCAATACAAGCAGCAACAGAACGCCAAAGCCAGAGAGCTTGACAGGAAGCTCAGGAAGGTCAGGCAGCAGCTCGCGTCACCCGGGGCGGGCGAGATCGAGGTGCAGGAGAAGGTGGTCTATAAGCAGCACTGGTTGCCCTGGGCGCTGCTGATCGTCAGCTGGCTGGCTGGAATTGGGGGGACGGTATACGTATTTCCGCGGTGGTTCTGCGGGTGAGCCGCTCGGGCAAATGGTTTTACTATCCCTTTCCGGGGAACCAACCCGCCACTGCCCGGTCCATAGTCAGCTCAACACCGGGAGACGAATCATGTTTGATGCCAGGAAACTGCTTGATCAGCTGGTAGGCAGCGGTGCTGCGGGCGGATTCGCGGGCGGGCTGGCCGGCGGTGCGCTGGGCAGCATGCTGGCGGGGAAAAAAGGCAAGAAGCTCGCCGGTGATGCTTTGAAGCTGGGCGGGCTGGCGCTGGTCGGCGGCCTGGCGTACAAGGCCTGGCAGAGTTACCAGCAGGGCGCAGGTGCGCCCAGCGGCGGCGCGATCCAGGTGCCGCCGGCGGGCGGCGCGTTCCTGCCGGATACCGGTGACGCGCAGGCGACCGGTGCCCTCAGCCTGCTGCTGGCGCGCGCCATGATCGCCGCCGCGAAGGCCGACGGACAGATCGATACCCAGGAAAGTCAGGCGATACTCAACCAGATCAACAGTCTGGACCTTCCCTCCGAAGACAAGGCCTTTCTGTTCGAGGAGTACGGTCGCCCGCTGGATATCCAGGGCTTGACGGGCGCGGTGGATTCACCGGAGCACGCCGCCGAAGTCTATGCTGCGTCGGTACTGATGGTCGACCCACCCTCGGCACCCGAGCAGATCTACCTCGACAGCCTGGCGCGGGCGCTGGGGCTGGAAGCGGGCCTGGTACAGGAAATCCATACTACGGTAGCAGCCAATCGCATTGCCTGAGCGCCGCAAGACCACGCGCCGGAATGACGGAAAATGAATCGATCAGCCGTTAACTGGGATTGACTTCTCTCTTATTCTGATTGGTTAAAGCTAGAATAATAGCGTCTTGCGCGAAGAACCTGCTTCTCTTGCGTAGCTATTGCGCGTAGCCCGCAGAAACAAAGCCATTTCCTGCGGCAGACGAGTCGCAATCTCCCTTGCTGTCCGCGTTTCGGGATCGCTATTCCCGCACCTCTCCTACGCTTAAGTCGAGCGGCTAAGCGCTCCTTCATGTCCAGCACATTGAAGAAAAAACATGTATCGATTCCCGGTTGAGGCGCAGGCGCGTCGCATGGAATTGATATCAACCAACAGGAGTGAGCGAAAATGAAACTGATACTTCTCAATATACACCTGCTATCCCTCGCTGTGGCGCTTGGTTCGATGTTGATCGCCGAACATCTCATATCGGAGCGAGTCATATTCGCGCGCAAGAAGCCCTTCAGTGTGGATGTCTACGAAACCGTGTTGTTCGTCTCTCGTGCCGTAAGCGTCGCGCTGCTGCTCTTGTGGCTGAGCGGTATCGGTTTCGTTGTGCTCGGGTATCTCGATGACCCCGGCTATATCGAAAATCAGAAGATCTGGGCCAAGGTGTCCATCGTATTGCTGATGTCGGTGAATGGTGTCTATATCCATCGCACCCTGCTGCCGAGACTGATGGAAGTAAGTCAAGGCGGCGCGTTGATACGCGATGCAGCGGAGTCGGCCACTTTTCGCCTCTCGTTCGCGGTCTCTATTGCCGGATGGCTGCTCGCTGCATTCTATGGCACCGCCAAATTCCTGAACCAGGGATATCAATATAGCGAGTTGTTCGGTCTGTATCTGGTAATTGTCGTGCTGCTGTTCGCCTTGTCCTACCTGGTACATCCGGAGCGCAAAGCAGTGCCACCGGCCGCAGCGGCGGATGCGGAAACCAGCCATTAGCAAACCTCTAGATCGGTCGGTGGCGGGTACGCCCAATTGGTATCCCCGTCACCGGCCGATATCGCCGCGTTTTTATTTGTTCAGGGAAATATTCCCGGGGTGCCGGTATGTCTAAGGAACCTCTGATTAATCCGTCATTCCGGCGCATGCCGGAATCCATATCG
>CBDTYI010000021.1:0-16798 GCA_965364565.1 uncultured Gammaproteobacteria bacterium
GCGAATTCGAACTGGACGCCGACCTGGTGCTGCTGGCCATGGGCTTCGTGCACCCCGTGCAACAGGGCATGCTCGAGCAGCTCGATGTGGAGTACGACAACCGCGGCAATGTGAAGGGCGACACCGAGGGGGCCGATGCCTACAAGACCAGCATCGACAAGGTGTTTGCCGCCGGCGACATGCGACGTGGCCAGTCGCTGGTGGTGTGGGCGATCCGCGAAGGCCGCCAGTGCGCGCGCGCCATCGACGAATACCTGATGGGTTCCTCCGAGCTGCCGCGCTAGCCTATTAACCACAAAGGAACACGAAGGCGCACAAAAGGGAAATCCCGACGCATCAGCCCGCTCGCCGTCTTGCGGTTACTTTGTGTTCTCTAGTGTGCCTTGGTGGTAGAAGCTGATGTCAGAACTGAAAAACGATCGCCTGATACGCGCCCTGCTGCGCCAGCCCGTCGATGTCACGCCGGTATGGATGATGCGCCAGGCCGGCCGCTACCTGCCCGAGTACCGTGCGACGCGCAAACAGGCGGGCAGCTTCATGCAGCTGTGCACATCTCCCGAGCTGGCCTGCGAGGTGACGCTGCAGCCGTTGGCGCGCTTTCCGCTCGACGCGGCAATCCTGTTCTCCGACATACTGACAATCCCCGATGCCATGGGGCTGGGCCTGTATTTCTCCGAGGGTGAAGGGCCGCGCTTCAAGCACCCGGTGCGGAGCGAGGAGCAGATCGCGGCCCTCGGGGTACCGGACCCGGAACAGGAACTGCGCTACGTAATGGATGCGGTGCGGCTGATCCGCAAAGAACTGGACGGGCGCGTGCCCCTGATCGGTTTCTCCGGCAGCCCCTGGACGCTGGCCACCTACATGGTCGAGGGCGGATCCAGCAAGGATTTCCGTACCATCAAGGCCATGCTCTACGAACGCCCCGATCTGCTCGACCAGCTGCTCGATACGGTGGCCGAGGCCGTGGCCCTGTACCTCAACGCGCAGATCCAGGCCGGTGCGCAAACCGTGATGATTTTCGATACCTGGGGCGGCGCCCTCACACCCAGCGACTACTGCCATTTCTCGCTGAAACCCATGGAACGGATTATCAACAGCCTGCGACGCGAGCACCAGGGACAACGCATCCCGGTAATCCTGTTCACCAAGAATGGGGGACAATGGCTGGAGGCAATGACCGACACGGGAGCCGACGCCCTGGGCCTGGACTGGACCACGGACCTGAGCGACGCGCGCCGCCGGGTCGGCGATCAGGTGGCGCTGCAGGGCAATCTCGATCCCTCGGTACTCTATGCGTCGCCGGCGCACATTCGCGAACAGGTGGCCAAGGTGCTGGCGAGTTTTGGCGCCGGCAACGGACACGTGTTCAACCTCGGCCACGGCATTCACCCCGGCATCAAACCGGAGCATGCGGGCGCCATGATCGAGGCGGTACACGAATTGAGCCGCCCCTATCACAGCTAGCCGCGGTCGTCCCGGGACTGGCCGTGCCGGCGCAGACCCGGGACCGCTGCGGAGCAGCGTTCAGCGGACGTCGCTCAGCAAACGTTCCATCATGCCTTGCGCCTGGGACAGGTAGCCACCGCCGAACAGGTTGAAGTGGTTCAGGATATGGTAGAGGTTATACAACACCTTGCGCACGGCGTAGCCCTCATCCATCGGCCACGCCGCCCGGTAGGCCGCGTAGAACGCCGGTCCGAAACCGCCAAACAGCTCGGTCATCGCCAGGTCCGCCTCCCGGTCGCCGTAGTAGACGGCGGGATCGAAAATAGCCGGCTCCCCACTCCGGGTGAAGCTGTAATTGCCTGCCCACAGGTCACCGTGCAACAGCGACGGCACCGGCTGATGCCCGTCCAGCAGCGCCGGCAACGCCTCCTGTACACGCTGCCCCAGCTCGATTGTGCTGCGGCCGGCACCATGACGGGCAGCCAGCCGCAGCTGGAAGCCGAGCCGGTGCTCACGCCAGAAGCGCTGCCAGTCGTGTTCCTGCTGATTGACCTGCGGAGTCGAACCAATGGTGTTGTCGCGGTGCCAGCCGAACCGTTCGGCAGTGCTTCTGTGCAATGCGGCAAGCCCCTCGCCGAGCGTCGCCGCATCACCGCGACCACCCAGATCCAGGCATTCCATCACCAGGTAGGCCTGGCTGCCACTGAGCCCTAGGCAGACCGGCTGCGGCACGCGCAGTGCGCCGCTCCGGCCCAGTTCCGTCAGCCCCTCCGCTTCGGCCTCGAACATGTCCAGGCCGCTGGCATCATTGAGTTTGACGAAATAACTCCCGCCACTGGCGCGCAGCCGGTAAGTCTGGTTAATACAGCCGCCACCCACCGCATCCGGAGCCGCCAATTGCACCGCCCGCCCGGTGCAGCGTCTGATGTCGGCTTCAATATCTTCCCATAGTCCCATGGATGCGTCCCGTTGCCGGTTGACGGGTAGCCGGCGTTTGCGTCTCGCTCGGTCGCCAGGGGAGACTCCAGCGGGACGATGCGACAGCCCCTGCGCCCTGGATACAACTGTCGGGCCGGTGTCTGAAGCCGCACGCAGACCTGCGATCTAACAAGCTACATCTTCAGGCGCTCGTGCATCAGGCTGCTGCGCGGAAAATGCGCCCGCAGAAACTCCATCTGGTCCGCCAGCACGCGCTTGCCCTGCAGGTAGATGTACTCGGCGTGAGTCGGCATGAACGGCACCGCCAGCAGTTCCATACCCGCTTCTTCGGGCCGACGTCCCGCCTTGTGGTTATTGCAGCGCCGACACGCCGTGACCACGTTGGCCCAGCTGTCGAGGCCCCTCTGGCTGATAGGTGTGACATGGTCACGCGACAGGTCTCTGAGCGCAAACCGCTCGCCGCAGTACATGCACAGGTGGGCATCGCGTTTGAACAGGGCAGGATTGTTCAGCGGAGGAACATAGCGGTCGCGAGTCCTCAGCAGGACCTTATTGCTGCCATGAGTGGCGATAATAGAGTTGACGTCAATGTGACTCTGGCGACCCGTCAAGGCGCTGATGCCGCCGTGAACCCGGTACAGGCGCACGCCACAGCTGTAGGCCACCTGCCCCAGATGGTACAGCCGCACCGCTTCCTGGTAGTTGACCCACTCCAGGGGCATACCCGATGCATCGGTGCGAAGCACTTGATGGTGCAAATCGTACACACTGACCTCCCGACAGCGGAGTTACCGCTTTTATCCCAGATATCCGGTAATTTGTAAATCCTCACAGCGCCGGATTCACCCTACCGTCAATTTTATTGGAGATTTCATCACCCGTCGGAATCCGCTATCATGCCGGCTTTTGCAGGCTTCCACCCTGATTCAGGGCAGATCTTGTTTCAAGGTCGAACCCGGGGCCAGCGGTCTACCGGCCGGCCTGGCCGCACTGTGTTGGAGTGATACAGATGTCGATACGCTTGGGCGTCCCCAAAGAAATCGAGCAAGGCGAACGCCGCGTTGCGCTGGTGCCGGCCGTGGCCGACCGCTTCATCAAGCTCGGTGTCGAGCTGCTGCTGGAAACCGGTGCCGGTGCCGGCAGCCATCAGACCGACGCCAGCTTCAAGGGTGTCACCATCGTGCCCGACGCAGCCAGTCTGTACCAGCAGGCCGACGTGATCCTGAAAATCCAGCCGCCGAACGAGTCCGAAATTGAACAGATGAATCCCGGTGCGGTGGTGGTCGGCATGATGCTGGCGCACCGTTACCCGGAGCGGGTCGCCAAACTGCGCGACCACAAGATCACCAGCTTTGCCATGGAGCTGGTGCCGCGTATTTCGCGCGCCCAGAGCATGGACATCCTGTCGTCCCAGGCGGCGATAGCGGGGTACAAGGCAGCGCTGATGGCCGCCGACCGCTGCAGCGGCTTCTTCCCCATGCTGACCACCGCCGCGGGCACCATCCGCCCGGCCAAGGTGCTGGTGATCGGCGCGGGCGTCGCCGGCCTGCAGGCGATCGCCACCGCCAAACGCCTGGGCGCCATGGTGGAGGGCTACGATGTGCGCAGCGCCACCCGCGAACAGGTGCAGTCACTGGGCGCCAAGTTCGTCGACACCGGCGTGTCTGCCGAAGGCAGCGGCGGCTATGCACGCGAACTCACCGAGGAGGAGAAGAAGCAGCAGCGAGACGTGCTGGATCAGCACATCATGGCGGCCGATGCCGTGATCACCACCGCCGCCATCCCGGGCCGGGCAGCGCCGAAAATTATCCGCAAAGAGGTGGTGGAGCAGATGAAACCCGGCGCCGTGATCATCGACCTGGCCGCCGAGGGTGGCGGCAATTGCGAAGTGACCCGGGCCGGCGAACAAATCATCCACCACAACGTGGTAGTCTACGGCCCGCTCAATGTACCCAGCGAACTGCCGGTGCACGCCTCGGAAATGTTTTCCCGCAACCTGCTCAACTTCCTCTCGCCGATGATCCAGGAAGGCGAATTCAGACCCGACTGGGAAGACCAGGTCGTCGCCGAAAGCACCCTGACCCGCGACGGTGAAATCAAACACGCACCCACCCGCGAGCAAGTCGAAGGACAAGCGTCATGATCGAAGGTTTTACCGCACTCTATATATTCATGCTGGCCGCCTTTACCGGCTATGAAGTCATTGCCCGGGTGCCGGTGATTCTGCACACGCCGCTGATGTCCGGGTCCAACTTCGTGCACGGCATCGTGCTGGTAGGTGCCATGGTGGCCATGGGACACGCCGACACTGGGCTGGAAAAAGCGATCGGTTTCCTCGGCGTGATGTTAGCGGCCGGCAATGCCGTGGGCGGCTACGTGGTCACCGAACGGATGCTGGAAATGTTCAAGCCCAGCAAGGGGAAGAATAAATGAACTCCCTGATTCAGCTCAGTTATTTCGCCGCAGCGGTGCTGTTTATCATGGGCCTTAAACGCATGAGTTCACCGGTGACGGCGCGCGGCGGCATCGTATGGGCCGGCGCGGGCATGGTGGTAGCCACCCTGATCACCTTCCTGTGGCCGGACATGCACAACTATGCCTGGATGACGCTGGCGCTGGTGATCGGAGGCGGACTGGCCTGGTACACCGGCAAAAAGGTCGCCATGACCGATATGCCGCAAATGATCGCGATCTACAACGGCATGGGCGGTGGCGCCGCGGCGGCGATTGCAGCCGTGGAACTGCTGCGCGGCGACTTCCACGCACCCACCTTTCAGGTGCTCGCGGTCGCAGGCGCCCTGATCGGCTCGGTCGCGTTCTCCGGCTCCATGATCGCCTTCGCCAAGCTGCAGGGCCTGATAAATCGTTCGCTGGTGTTTTCCGGTCAGCAGCTCATCAACCTGGCCGTTTTCGCCGCCGCACTGGTGTTCGGTTTTCTGCTGATGACTGCCGACCTGCCGGGTGGCGTCAATATCCTGCTGTTCTTTGCTCTGGCGCTGCTGTTCGGTGTGCTGATGACGCTGCCGATCGGCGGGGCGGACATGCCGGTGGTTATTTCGCTGTACAACGCCCTGACCGGCCTGGCGGTCGCGTTC
Source organism: uncultured Gammaproteobacteria bacterium (assembly GCA_965364565.1). GTDB lineage: Bacteria > Pseudomonadota > Gammaproteobacteria > DSM-19610 > DSM-19610 > Thiogranum. The sequence goes on from CBDTYI010000021.1 coordinate 5,481, forward strand.
GAGGGTTTCGTGCTAGGCAATGCCGCCATGATCATCGCCGGCACCGTGGTGGGTTCCGCCGGTACGCTGCTGACCCAGTTGATGGCCAAGGCCATGAACCGCTCGCTCGGCAACGTACTGTTTTCCGGCTTTGGGTCCGGCGCAGCCGCCGAAGGCGAGGCCGCCGAACAGGGCGAGATGAAGGAAATCGACGCCACCGACGCGGCGGTAATGATGGCTTATGCGGACACCGTGATCATAGTGCCCGGTTACGGTATGGCGGTGGCCCAGGCCCAGCACAAGATCTGGGAATTCGTGCAGCTGCTGGAAACTCGCGGTGTGACGGTCAAGTTCGCCATCCATCCGGTGGCCGGCCGCATGCCCGGGCACATGAACGTGCTGCTGGCCGAAGCAGGCGTCCCGTACGACAAGATTTTCGACCTGGAAGAAATCAACAACGAGTTCGAAAAGGCCGACGTGGCTCTGGTCATTGGCGCCAACGACGTCGTCAATCCGGTGGCGCGCAGCGACCCGCAAAGCCCGATTTACGGCATGCCGATCCTCAATGCCGACAAGGCGAAAAACGTCATCTGCGTAAAGCGCGGCAAAGGCAAGGGATTCTCGGGCATCGAAAATGCCCTGTTCTTCCTCGACAACACCCGGATGCTTTACGGCAGCGGCGAGGCCGTGGCCGGGAAACTGATCGCGGAAGTGAAGCAGCTATAACAGGCCCCGACCCCGGTCCGCTGAGGATTGCCGCGCCACGGGACGCTCCGGGGCCGCCGGTAGCCCGATGATGCACGGTGCCGACCCCTGGGCCTGACTGCTGCCAAACACCCGATCGCAGCCGTCAGTCGTGGAGCTCGGGCTGACGCAAGCGCTCCCTGACTTTGTCCCGCTGCTCAGGCGTGAGCGTATCCCAACGCCTGCGCTGTTGCTCGCGAAACTCGCTTCTTTCCTGTTGCGACATGCCCTGCCACTTCTCCCGCAGCGCCTGGCGTTTGTCCGCTGGCAGCTGCTGAAACCACTGATAGCGTTTGCGCAGGCGCTGCTGCTGCTCGGGGGGCAGTGTCTTGAAACGCTGGTAGCGCTCCCGCAATCGGGTGCGCTGCTCAGGGGTCAGGGACTGCCAGCGCTGGAACCGATCCTGGGCCTTGCGTTTCTGCTCCGGGCTCATGGTCTGCCAGCGCTCCGCCCCTTTGCGCAGCTGCCGCTGGCGCTCTTCCGATAGCTGATCCCAGTCGGCCTGGAAACGCTGCAGAATCTGCTGCTCCTGTCCGCTCAGCTGCTCCCAGCCGACGGCGTCCGGGGCAGCGCGCAAGGCTGATGCCGCCGGGACAGCGAGCAGCAGTATCAACAGAATGTTCAATTTACTCATCGTCTTGCCCTACTCTCTCGTCCAGCACCTGCCATTGAGGGTCCTGATATTCCAGCGGGTCCTGCCACTCTCCCCGCTCGTCTTCCCAGTCCGCAAGGAACTCGAGAAAGGCGCCTGGTAGCGCCTCGCCAGGGGCCTCCGCTGCCAAGCCCACCGCGCTGACCAGCACCAGTATCGGGCCCAGCAGGCTAGCTGCTGCTCTGGGTCTGTTCCAGCCAGTCATAGAATTCCAGCTCTTCGATGAGGTCCAGCTCCTCGCCGCCGGCCAGTATGTCCCAGTCTTCCTGCACACCAGGCAGGTTGCCAGCGTGCTGCTGCCAAACCAGCACCACCAGCAGCGCGGCAGCGGCCGCCGCCACACCCGAGACCGGCAGCCAGCGAAACGTCCTCTGGGTACTCGGCTCCAGCGCCCGGCGACGCGCGGCGCGCAGGCGGGTCGCGGTCGCCTCATCCAGCTGTTCCGCGTGGCGGTCCAGCTGCTGGCGCAACCGGGCCATAAACTCTGTCTCGTTGTCCGAACTCATGGTCTATGCGCCTCCAGCATCTCCCTCAGACGGTGCACGGCACGCGAGTAATGGGTTTTCACACTGCCCTCGCTGCAGCCCATGGCAAACGCGGTTTGCGCCACATCCAGCCCTTCCCAGGTGCGCAGCAGGAAAACCTGCTGCTGCCGGACCGGCAGTGTCTGCAGGGCCTGCTGCAGGCGCTCGATGGCGTCCTGCTGCATAAGGCTTTGCAGCGTGCCGGGGCTGCGGTTGTCGGGCGCCTGCTGTATTGGATCCGGCAACGCTCCGGCTTCCTCGCCTGGCCCCCGCCGCAGCCACACGCGAAAGCGATTGCGCACCCGGGTGCGCCGGTACCAGTCGCGAATGCGGCTCTGCAGAATCCGCTGAAACAACGGCGGCCAGTCCTGTTCCGGCCGATCGGCATACGACCTGACCAGCGACAGCATTGCATCCTGCACCACGTCCAGGGCGTCGTCGCGGTTGCGGGTCGCAAACTCCGCCATCCTGAAGGCGCGCCGCTCCACACTCGCCAGGAATCGATCAAGCGCCTGTTTGTGTTCCAGAGCCCCGCCCTCACTTTGCGCTGTTTGTGATGGCTCGGCCCGCCGAGCCCCGCATGCCTGTCATTCCCATGGCTCGAGGTCGGCAGCGCCTAACGCGTCCCAGCGTGATGCCGGATCCGAGCGCCGCGACGATCGAGCTGACGATCGATACGGTCCCCCTGCGTCTGCAGCCGGCGATTGATTGTATCGCCTTTGCGATCCAGACCGGTGTTGATACGGTCGCCGCGGTGATCGAGTCTTGCGGCCAGCGCATCGCGGCCCTGGACAGCGGCATGATCGGCAGCGCGATCGAGGCGCGCGTCCACCGCGTCTCCCCGGTGATCCAGCCGTCGGTCGATGCGCTCGCCCTTGCGGTCCAGATAGCTATCCCGATAGGGGCCGGTATCGCCCGAACCTGCCTGCGCCAGACCGGTACCCATCAGGGCGACGAGCGCCAGCAGATAAGAGCGTTGCAGTTGTGTCTTCATTCCCGTTCCTCGCTTGAGTATCGCAATTCAATGCATTCACCTGCTTCAACGCATCTCCCTGATTACGGTTGACAGGGAAACTGTAATTTCGCGCACCGATGCTGTTAAGATGCCGTTCCGGTCTCCCTGCGGACCCGTCACCGGCATGTTAACTTGCTGTATTTAAATATTTAAAGGACCTTGACCCTGCATCACTCCCAATCTCGTCAGACCTGCACAGGGGTCACCAAGAGCCGCCACTGTGCCAGCTGACGAGCCGCTGATACTGGAGGTGGCGATACCGTCCCCGCTGTATCGCAGCTTCGATTACCGGGCACCATCCGGGCCGACCGATATCGGGTCCGCCGTCGGCATGCGGGTGCTGGTGCCGTTCGGCCGCCGTCAACTGGTCGGAGTGATACTGGGGACGCGACGTCATACCAGCGTGCCAGGCAACAGGATCAAGAGCGCCCTCAGCGTTCTCGATAGTGAACCGGTTCTGGACGCTGAGCTGATGGAACTCCTGAGCTGGGCCGCCCGCTACTACCAGCATCCCATCGGCGAGGTGATTGCCGCCGCCCTGCCGGTGCTGCTGCGCAAGCCGGGCAGGCGCAAAGGCACGGATCGCCGCGTGTGGAAGCTGACCGACGCCGGCCGCGCACGCTCAGCGGGTGACCTGGGCCGGGCCGCGCGCCAGGCCCAGGTGCTGGTACAACTCGCTGCGCACCCCGATGGCCTGCCACGCAGCGCCTTGCCGGTGCCGCTGGCGGTGCTGAAAGCCCTGCAGGAGAAAGGCTGGGTGCGCTGCGCCGAGCCGTCTGTTGCAGCGTCGCCCCACACCGGCACGAGCCGCTCAGCGGCGGCACTCGATCTGAGCGACGCGCAGCAACAGGCCGTCAAGGCGGTATCGGACGGCTTCGGGAGTTTCCAGGCCTTCCTGCTGGAGGGCGTTACCGGCAGCGGTAAGACCGAAGTCTACCTGCGCCTGATCGACCCGCTGCTTGCTCGGCAGCGGCAGGTGCTGGTGCTGGTGCCAGAGATCGGCCTGACGCCACAGCTGGTGAGCCGCTTCCGCAAACGCTTTGCCACCGACATCGCGGTGCTGCATTCCGGTCTCAACGACTCGCAGCGGCTGCAAGCCTGGGATGCAGCCGCGCGCGGCAGGGCACAGCTGATCCTGGGAACCCGCTCGGCAATCTTCACCCCGCTGCCGAGTGCGGGTCTGATCATTGTCGACGAGGAACACGACCCCTCACTCAAGCAGCAGGAAGGGTTCCGCTACTCGGCGCGTGATCTGGCCGTGTGGCGCGCGCAGCGCCTCGGTATTCCAGTGCTGCTCGGTTCGGCGACGCCCTCGCTGGAGAGTCTCTTCAATGTGCGCCAGGGGCGCTACCGGCATCTGCAACTGCCGGAGCGGGCCGGCCTGGCACTGGCACCGCGACTGCGGTTGCTGGACCTCCGCGGTCAGCCGATGCGCGACCTGCTCAGCGAACCCCTGCTGGCCGCCATGCAGCGGCATCTGAAAAACCACGGGCAGGTCCTGCTGTTCCTGAACCGGCGCGGCTTTTCACCGGTGCTGCTGTGCCATGCCTGCGGCTGGGTGGCCGAATGCAAACGCTGCGATGCGCGCATGACTCTGCACCAGCGGTACGCCGAACTGCGCTGTCATCACTGCGGCAGCCAGCGTCCCGTCGACCGCTTCTGCCCAGCCTGCGGCAGCAGCGAACTGGTCGGTATCGGAGAAGGTACGGAGCGCATCGAGCAGGCGCTACTGGAGCACTTCCCGGCACACCCGGTGCTGCGTGTCGACCGCGACACCACGCGCCGCAAGGGCGAACTGGAAGCTGCGCTGGCCGAGGCGCGCTCGGGCCAGGCACGCATCCTGCTGGGCACCCAGATGCTGGCCAAGGGACACCATTTTCCGGGCGTGACCCTGGTGGCGGTACTGGATGCCGACCAGGGCCTGTTCAGCGTGGATTTTCGCGCCAGCGAACGCCTGGCGCAGCTGATCATTCAGGTAGCCGGGCGCGCTGGACGCGCCGACAAACCGGGTGAAGTGCTGATCCAGACCCACCACCCGGAACATCCCCTGCTGCAGCTGCTGGTCGAACGGGGCTACCCCGCGTTTGCCGAGGCCGCGCTGGAGGAACGCCAGGAAGCGCTCCTGCCGCCCTGCGCCAGCATGGCGCTGCTGCGCGCCGAAGCGACCCGGGCCGATTACCCGCGAGACTTCCTGCTCGCCGCCCGGCGGCTGGCCGAGCCGCTGGTGCAAACTTCGCTGCAGCTGTGGGGGCCGGTTGCCGCACCTATGGAGCGGCGTGCCGGCCGCTACCGTGCACAGTTGATGTTTCAGGCCACCGAGCGCATGGCGCTACAGCAGCTGCTGAGAAAGCTGGTGCCGTTACTCGAGAGCGAGAAACAATCCCGCCGGGTACGCTGGTCAATCGATGTCGACCCGGTCGATCTGACCTGAGCATAGGGGTTCAGAACCGGTACAGGATACCGGCGTTCCAGTAGCTGGTATCGGTGTCGACCAGTGAGCCGTCCAGCTGCACACCCCAGTGCTCGCTGATCATCCAACCGAACGCCCCGCCCCAGGAAACACCTGAATCCGAGTCCTTGAAAGAGGCCCCCTGAAAATCGGTCGACACGTCGGTCCAGGCGTAGCCGAAGCGGACCTTCATATAGAATCGTTCCCCGAGCCGGAAAGCCGCGTACAGGGCACGGGTGTCGATATCCCAGCGGCCCTTGCTGCCCGCGGCCTTGAGGTCGCCGTCAGATACGGTGCCGGTCAACTCACCTTCCAGGGCTACCGAGAAGATTTCGAGGGTGTACAGGTCATAACCCGCCAACACACCGGCGTTGGTGGCTGGATCGAAACCGGACCGATCCGCATCCATGACGCCCAGCAACGCCCCGAGGTAGGCGCCCTCGCCCCGCGCTGCGGAGATACAACCGCTCAGCAGCAGCGCCGCTATCACCCTGATGAACTGCATCGAGTACCCCCTCATCCACGCGATTATAGCTGCGCCGGTTGCGCGGATCCCGTGCGACTGTCCACGCCCACACCGCTTCCCGTCGAAACGGTTGAATCCGCGCAGGCAGCCCGGATAATAGGCGCCTTTGCGCGCAGCCCGATCCCCCATGAAACAGCACATCTCGCAGCTCCTCCGCCAGGCGGTTCAATCTCTGCAGGCCGAGGGATTAATGCCCACGGATCAGCCGATTGACATCAACCTGGAGCGGACCCGCGATCGCAGCCACGGTGACTTCGCCAGTAACCTGGCCATGGTGCTGTGCAAGCTGGCGCACAGCAAACCCCGGGAGCTGGCGGAAAGGCTGGTGGCGAACCTGCCGGCCTCCGAGCGGGTCACCCGTGTCGAAATCGCCGGGCCCGGTTTCATCAATTTCTTTCTCAGCCCGGCGGCCTATCACGAAAATGTCACCCAGATCCTGCAGCAGGGCGAACGCTACGGGCGCAGCGAGTTCGGCGCGGGCAAGCTGGTACAGGTGGAGTTCGTCTCCGCCAACCCGACCGGCCCGCTGCACGTCGGACACGGTCGCGGCGCGGCCTACGGTGCCACGGTAGCCGACCTGCTGGAAGCCGTGGGCTACCGGGTGCACCGCGAATACTACGTCAATGACGCCGGCCGACAGATGGACATCCTCGCCGCAAGTGTCTACCTGCGCTACCTGGAGTTGTGCGGTGAGGACATACCCTTTCCGAGCAACGGCTACAAGGGCGATTACGTCTGGGACATCGGCGCCAGCCTGCACCGCAAACACGGCGACGCATTGCGCCATCCGGCACAGGCGCTGTTCGACGGCGTGCCGGCTGACGAACCGGACGGCGGCGACAAGGAGCTGCACATCGATGCCCTGGTCAGCCGCAGCAAGAAACTGCTCGGCCAGGATACCTACCGGGAACTGTTCGACCTGGGGCTGGACTCCATTCTGGAGAACATCCGTCGCGACCTGGAAGAGTTCGGCGTGCACTACGACGAGTGGTTTTCGGAACGTTCCCTGACCGGTAACGGCTCGGTGCAGCGCGCTATCGAGCGCCTCAAGCTGTCCGGCCACGTATATGAGAAAGGCGGCGCCCAGTGGTTCCGCTCTACCGACTTCGGTGACGAAAAGGACCGGGTGATTGTGCGCGAAAATGGACAGAGCACCTATTTCGCCTCCGACATCGCCTACCACATGAACAAGCTGGAACGCGGCTATGACCGCGTCATCGACGTGTGGGGCGCGGATCACCACGGTTATGTGCCACGCGTGAAAGCGGCGCTGATGGCGCTGTGCGACGATGTGGCGAAACTGGACGTGTTGCTGGTGCAGTTCGCGATACTGTACCGGGGCGGCGAGAAGGTGCAGATGTCGACCCGCTCCGGCGAATTCGTCACCCTGCGCGAGCTGCGCCAGGAAGTCGGTAACGATGCCGCGCGCTTCTTTTACGTGCTGCGCAAGTGCGAGCAGCACATGGACTTCGACCTCGACCTTGCAAAATCCCAGTCCAGCGACAACCCGGTGTACTACATCCAGTACGCACACGCCCGCGTCGCCAGCGTGCTGCGCCAACTGCAGGAAAAAGGGCTGCACTGGGACGCCGAAGCCGGCAGCCGTGAACTGGACCGACTCAGCGAAAGCCACGAGGACGCGCTGCTGGTGAATCTGTCCCGCTACCCGGAAGTCGTCGAGTCGGCCGCCATGCAGCACGAACCGCACCAGCTGGCACATTATCTGCGCGAGCTGGCCAATGATTTGCACACCTACTACAACGCCCACCAGTTTCTGGTCGCAGACGAGGCGTTGCGCAATGCACGCCTGAACCTGATCGCGGCCACCCGCCAGGTCCTGGCCAACGGCCTGGGGCTGCTCGGGGTTTCGGCACCGGACTCGATGTGACCACGACGACGGCTCGAGCGGTTTAATGTCCCGCGACTACAAGTACCACGACAGGCGCGGCAGGTATCGCGACCGGCGCAGACGCAAGGGTCCACCACCCTGGGCGTGGGCAGCGGTGGGCTTGCTGGTGGGTCTGTTCGTCGCGCTTCTGGTATTCCTGCAGCTTGGCCCGGCACCTTCCGTCGAGCGCACGGTGAAACTTGAAACGCCGCCGGAACCGGCCACCCGCCCGGCAGCGGAGCACCCGGCGCCGGCTCCGGCCGAGCCAAGCAAGAAGCAGCCATCGTCACCGCCCAAGCCGAGATTCGATTTCTACAACCTGCTGCCGGAGATGGAAGTCATTGTTCCCGAACAGGAGGTGCAGGGCGCGACCACCCCCGAGGGCGTCAGGCAAGTCGAGCAGCCCGGCACCTATCTGTTGCAGGCCGGCTCGTTCCGCACCCGTGAACAGGCGGACCAGCTGCGAGCCCGGCTGGCGCTGCTGGGGGTGGAAACCGACGTGCAGACCGTGACCGTCGACAACAAGCAGACCTGGCACCGGGTGCGGGTCGGCCCATTCCACAACCTCCGAGACCTCAACACGGCGCGCAGCCTGCTGAAGAAGAACGGCATCGACGCAATCCTGATACGGCTGGCCGGATAAGGCGGGTATGTTTGCAATGGGAACTTCGCGCGAGCAGGCTTCCCAAGCGGCTATAAACTCTCCAACGGTTGTTGCCGCTAACAGGAGACGGCAACCAGGATGACCGCTATGTTGAAAACCAGATCAGTTTACGCAGAGCCGCTTGAGCAGCAGTTGGAGACGCTGCTGATGCAGGACCCTCAACTCTTGCCAGCCGCGATTACACGCCGCATGGCGGACAAAGCTCTGTTGACCGAAGGCGAGAAAATAGAGCAACGCATTTGCTCGCTGTTCATTTGCCTTTACCACCTGAAATGCGACCCGCAGCTCGAAGACGAATGGCGACTTGGGATGGAACAGCAATACAGTGAACAATTGTCCGTGCTGGCAAGGCAGCTGATTAAGCGCGAACAACGGCACCAGCTCACTGAGCTCGAACTGGAAGAGGTTTGACCCGCTCGCCCTGGCCCGGGCCGCATTGCTTAACGGGACAGGCATGCTCGTTCACACAGAGTTCTCTGCCTGGCCACAGTAACGTTCGTAACTCCGGCCTGTGACGCCGTGCAACGCCGCACGGTGAGAAATACGGGCTAGTGCACCGCAGCCTGATATTGCGGCATCTCCAGGTCCCAGGGCCCCTCCACCCCCTCTTCCTCGTATCCTCCAGCTGCATCAATCTGGTCGAATACGTCCTCCAGCGGGAGTCCAGAACCCACAGCAGCGGCATCCGAGCGTAATACATAATGATCGAATCCGATCACTCTAAGGGACTCGTTGATCTCCAGGATAACTCCGCGGTACACGCCCTTGAATAATCCGTTCTCACCGAGCCAGCAGGGTTCAAGCGTCCGACCGGTCTGAATTTTCAGTTCTTGCAGTTGCACGGGTATCCGCATATCAAGCTCGGCGTCCTGCTTGCCATGGTACTCACTCAGCGTATCCCGCTGTTTTTGCGCTTGCGTCAATAGGTCGGGGATTTTGTCTTGCAGCTCACGGAAGCTGACGAATAGTCCACTATCCTGCGCCGGGCAGTCACCACTGAGGTGGCTCCACAGCTCGTTGTCAAGCAGTCGCATACCGACATAGAGATCGGTCCTGGTATGCACCATCATCGCCCCACAGAGTTTGTCGCCCTGTCGTAGGCGACGGTATAGATGAAAGCCCGCTGCTTCCAGCGCTTCGATTGCCTGCTTGATGTCCATAGCCTTCCCTTTGCTGCGTTTCAACGCAGGCTATCGGCAGCGGAGCTTCAATCTCCATCGCCCAGGTGCAATGTGGACTCTTGAATGCAGAACAATAAACCTGTTGTGCAGCGCGGGATTCACACAGCGCATGAGCCCAAGAGGGCGAAACGGGAGTGACGCCCAACGGCTTGAAGGCGACGGGCATCCAGCCGTCGCGATAAAAGGCTTCAAGTCGTAGCGCGCTGCGCGGCGCCAGCCACGGTCGGAGCAGGTTCAGACAGGTGGCGCGGCTGGCCGGTAAGGGCCATGATTCCGGCACCCAACAGGCAGGCGGCTCCGGCGATAATAAAAGGCACCATCCAGACGACGGGCTGCCCGCTCCCCTGTGCCGCGTCCTTGAAGTAGCCGGCCAGGAGCGGGCCGGCGATGCCGGCGACGCCATACGCGGTGAACACCCAGCCATAGTTGCTGCCGACGTTCCTGTTACCGAAGAAATCGGCGGTGGCCGCCGGAAACAGCGCGAAGTTGCCTCCGAAGTTGAAGCCTATCAGAGCGGCAACGATGATGAAGCCGCTGACCATCCCGAAGCTGATGAACACGTGGTAGGTCATCAGCATAATGACGCCCTGCAGAGCTGCCATGAGTGTGATCGCAAGCTTGCGACCGATCTTGTCGGAGATGCTGCCCCAGGCGATGCGGCCGATGCCGTTGAAAATAGCGTACCAGGCCATGGCCGTGCCGGTGATCGCACCGGCATCGGCGATCCCGTGGTGCTGGAGCGCATCGATGCCAAACAGCTTGATGCAGTAGATCACCATCAGTCCCGCCAGTGCAGAGAAGATGAAGACCGACCAGAGCATGTAGAACTGTGGGGTGCGCAGCATGTCCGACGCTGCAAAGTCCACTGTGCCCTGGTGTGTGCCGCTGTCCGGGTCCGGCGGTGTCCAGCCAGCCGGTCTGTAGCCTTCGGGAGGATTGACCATAACGGTGCTGCCGATCAGGACCAGCAAGGTGAATGTCAGTCCGTAGATCACGAAAACACTCTGCACACCGGGCAGACCGAATACGCTGGCGGTATTCAGCAGACCGCCGAACCAGGAGCCTGCCAGCTTGACCCAGATCGTGGCGCCGAAGCCGAAGCCGGCCACCGCCAGGCCCGTGATAAGGCCCTTCTTGTCCGGGAACCATTTGACGCCCACCGCGATGGGTACGACATAGCCGAGGCCAATACCGGCGCCGCCGAGAATGCCGATGCTCAACAACTGCACCCAGAAGGTATTCCCGAGTAAGCCGCCCAGTAAATAGCCTGTACCGAGCAGAAGTCCGCCTGCCATTGCCAGCGCCCGTGGCCCGACCCGCGGCAGCCAGCGCCCCGCGAGCACCATGACGACGGCGAACGTCGCGAGCCCGGCCGAGAACACCCACGCCGTCTCGGTCGCGGTAAATGCGTACGGACCATTGGGATCAGTCAGGCGTGCCGTGAATACCGACCAGGCGTAGATCGCGCCCAGCGCGAGCTGAATCAGAACCGCACCGACCACGACCAGCCAGCGGTTAAAGGGTTTACTCATCTGTGCCATACCGCACTCCATCGCTAATAGCCTCTTCTCCGCGGCTGGTGCAGGAACAGGTCCACACCGCTGCAAGGCAAAGTTCCACTCGCTGAGCAACAGCTCAGGACAAGACCGTTGTCACTGTCATTATCGACATGCAATTCAAGATGCTTAACGGGTTC
>CBDTYI010000022.1:0-16646 GCA_965364565.1 uncultured Gammaproteobacteria bacterium
CTTTGTCGGCACCGGCGGTGTCAGCGACGAGAATCGCTCCGGCGGCTTCCGGCCGGCGTTCTACGATGCGGCCACGGGCCGGGTCGAACTGGCGCGCTTCGCCAACGGCCTGCCTGCGCCCATGCACCTGCTGGACGGTCTGCCGGACAGCTGGGTCGCCCAGCGCGACGCTACCGGGCGCATCACCGGCCTCCGAGCCTCGGTGATCGCCGGGTTTGTACGCGACGGCTTCTTCTACACCCGCGAACAGGCTGCCGCGGCGGCGCTGCACTGAGAGGGACGAATCGATGCGTACGGAATACCTACCTTACCTGCTCGCCCTGGCACTCCTGTCGCTGCTGCACGTGACAGCCGCGGCCGGCGAGTCGCGCACCCAGACTGAGCGAGGCATGTCGCCCGCGGCGTTGATCGAGGATACTGTGGAACAGCTCCTGGTGCGTCTCAACGATGACGCGCCGACCACCGAGCGCAGCGAGCGGTTGTACGAACTGGTGAACGACCTGGTGGTGCCGCACCTCGACATGCCGCGCATCGCGCATATCGTGCTGGGCAAGCATGCGCGCCGCGTCGACGCCGCAGATCTGGAGACGTTCACGGGCGAATTCCAGACCCTGCTGGTACGCACCTACACCAGTTCGCTGATGGCCTACCAGGGCGAACGCGTCGACGTCAGCCAGGCGGCAGCGGTGTCCGCCAGGGGCACCGCCACCGTGGATCTGCGCGTATACCGCGCCGACGGCGCGCCCATCGAGATCAGCTTCCTCACCCACAACCGGCGCGGTCCCTGGCTGGTGTACGACATTCGCATCGAGGGCATCAGCCTGGTCGGCAACTATCGTTCGGAATTCTCGAGCATCCTGCGCAATCAGGGCGTCGAGGCCCTGATCACCCGCCTTAAGAACCGCAACCGCCAGTCACAGCTGACGGCGCAACGGTAAGCTGCGATAACCCGGGTTTGACCTCGACCACGGTGCCGGGTCGCGAGTCCGGATTCAGCCCCAAACCAGCCCTTTAGGTGCCCGCAATATAAGCAAATGTAAGAAGGGCAAGAACGACCAATTGTGTTGCAACACTCTAGATCCGGGGAGAGTCTGGTTTTTCAGCCGGCGGTCGCTTGCACCGAAAACCAAGGACAGGCAGCTGCTGGGAAGCTGTATGTCGCCCTGTGCTAAGCGCGCCTGCATTCGATAACCCGCCCGTATCCAACCAAGGCTAACGTGTCACAGAGGCCGGGATTCTCGGGACCACTTCTGAAACCGAGTTTTTCAACACAACAGACCCGAATGCGACATTCCCCATATGCTCGGGGATTTCTGATTCGTACTGGAAGCTGCCCTTCCCGGGCTGTGCTTTGTACGGGGACTTCCGACCGACCCAACCCAGAAGTTCGTCGACATTAGATTAAATGTCTTGAATGCAGTGTTAATCGTTATACTGTCCCCTGAACGTTAAACTTCCTGAGGCGCACGATATGACAGAAGCACGAGACGTTTTGTTCGACCCGTTCATGCTTGGCGATCTGCACCTGCCGAATCGGGTAATCATGGCGCCTCTTACGCGATCTCGCGCAAAACAGCCAGGTGACATTCCATGGGAACTAAACGCGACCTATTACGCACAGCGTGCCAGTGCAGGATTGATCATTGCCGAGGCAACGCAGGTCTCACCGCAAGGAAAGGGCTATGCGTTTACGCCAGGGATCCACTCCGAAGAACAGGTCGAAGGATGGCGCAAAGTGACATCGGCGGTGCATCATGAGGGTGGGCGTATCTTCTTGCAACTCTGGCATGTAGGACGGATCTCCCGCCCGGAGCTGCAACCGAATGGTGAGAAGCCGGTTGCCCCCTCGGCAATCAAACCCGAAGGGGCACAGACTTTCATAGACGAAAAGTCCGGTATGGTGGATATCCTCGAACCCCGTGCGTTAACGTCCAACGAAATCCCGGGAATTGTCGAACAGTTCCGACGTGCTGCGGAGAACGCCAAGCGTGCCGGTTTCGATGGTGTCGAGATACATGGCGCCAACGGGTATCTTATCGACCAGTTCATTCGCAGCAAAACAAACCTGCGCAGTGACACCTACGGCGGTTCGATAGAAAACCGTATCCGCTTTCCCATGATGGTCGTCGATGCGGTTGTGGGCGTGTGGGGCGGCCAGCGAACGGGTATCCGGCTTTCCCCTACCGGTACATTCAATGACATGCACGACGATGATCCGGTCGCTACCTTTGGCACCCTGGCAAGCCATCTGAACGACAGCGGAATCGCGTATATCGAAGTAGTTGAGGACTCCTTCCAGGGCAACGAGGTAGAAGGCCGTCCTGAATCGGTCATTAACGCGATTCGCTCTGGATTTACCGGCACATACATCGGCAATGGTAATTACACGGCTGACGAGGCGCGTAGACGTATCCACGCCGGTTTGTGTGATCTGGTAAGTTTTGGTCGCCCCTTTATCTCGAATCCAGACTTACCCGCGCGATTTCGACAGGGTGCACCGCTTAACGAATACGATTCGAATACGTTTTACGGTGGAAATGAGCATGGATACACTGATTATCCCGTGCTTGCGTAAAGCAGTCACAAAACTCATTGCAACAAAATGATTTCCTACATCCATAATATAAATTCAGTGACCGCTCATAACATTAACCTGCCGGTCGCTGACATTCAGCTATGACCGGAGTTGGCCGTTCCTGTCGAGAAAGACGACATGAGAACACAAAATGTACTAGAGACTTCCACTGATAGTCTCAGCAATATTACATAGCTGACCACTACTATTGGAGAAACGAGGGTGAATGGCGTTTCAACACAATTGTTCGGCTTGTTTATGGTGGCTATGGGAGTCTGGATGATTCACCTTGGCCGGAAAAGTGCTGTAAAGCTAAAACAGGCAGAACATTGGCCAACAACGCAAGCGAAAATCATCAAATCGGAAGTCCGCAAGAGACCTGGCGCGAATGCGAAATTTCGCTTCAAGATAGAATATGAATACGAAGTGCATGATAAACAGTACACCAATAACGACATTGCCATCGGCGGGAAAATCAGAACGGGGAGGATTTTCGCTTAAAAACAACAGACAAAGTACCCAGAGGGCTCGATTCAGACTGTGTTCTATAACCCGGACAATGCGCGAGAGGCCTACCTGGAACCGGTAATTGAAGGGGGCGGACGACTAGAATTACTGGGCGGGATCGGAGCTATTATTATTGGGGTGCTTTTGGTTACCGGCCTGATTGGGCAATAGAAGAAGGTGAGCACACACTCGACAATGTCAATAGCTGTTGGCCGGCTAGTCACCTGTGCCTCCCGTTTTTTACCGGAAGGTCACATCCGCCTTTCGGGGCAACCACCTTGCTCGGGAAGCAGGTTGGTGGAGCGTTAGCTCACTCTTGATGTACGGCAGATTATACTGCTTTGCATGTCCGGTTTTCACCCAACTATGTTGACAAACACCGAAAGTGTGAGTGAAGGCCGCAAGGTCTGAACGGCAAGAGTTGCTGCATCTAGGACTTTCCCGGAAATATCGGGAAGGTCGTGTTCTGGCCGGCACCTCTCGAGACACACACCCCCCGACCAGGAAATACAGCTGGTTGGATTGAATGCCTGACAGGTGGACGGCGCACAGTCAGCGCAAGGCGCGCAGCCACGGATCAGGGTCTAGCGCCATTTGGAATCACGTACAGGAACACTGCAAAGAAGTGGGATGCGCTGCCTGCGAGCACAAACAGGTGCCAGATAACATGGTGAAACGCGAGTGTCTTCCATACATAGAAAATGACGCCCAGAGAGTAGAACAACCCGCCGACCACCAGTAAGATAAGCCCCCCTGGGGCAACGTTCGCAAGCATTGGCTGGATTGCAATCGCAGCCAGCCAGCCCAGACTCAGATACAAGCCAATGGAAATACGCCGGGAACGCTTTGTCACGATCAATTCCATGATCGCACCTGCGACAGCGACAGACCACACCGTACCGAACAGGCTCCAGCCCCAGCCGCCACGTAAATTGACCAGCGTGAACGGCGTATAGGTGCCGGCAATAAGAAAGAAAATTGCCGCATGATCGAGTCTCTGCAGGACATTCTTGACTCGAGGTACTGTCACACCGTGATACAGCGCTGACGCAGTGTAAAGAGCTATCAGCGTCATGCCGTAAATGCTTGAGCTGACAATATGCCAGGCATCGCCATATTTCGTGGAGTACACAATGAGCATCGCGAGACCAACAACACTGAGCAGCACACCGATGCCGTGGGTAACACTGTGAGCGATCTCTTCTGTTGTGCTGTAAACCTCAGTGACTGCCTGTTCCTGCATGGATATTCTCCGCGACTGCCGGTTCCGCATTGCCACACAATTCAAGCTTAGCATGATTGTTCTGCAGAGCTGGGAACAGCTTTGGCAGACGGCACTATTCGATGACGCGCTGTAGCACCTTGTCTGTGGTTCGCATTTTACTACCTGCATAGCGCCGTCTGGCCGCTTACCCCCGTTGCCGGCCTGAACGACGATCCGTACTCATGAGCACGCTGAATGGGGGTTAGCTGACCAAAGGCGGCCGTCCGGCCCTGTGCTATGCAGACGGGCGCGCCAACAAAAAGCCCCTCTGTATCGACGGGGCTTTTTTCGCACCGGTACTAACTAGCGCCAGGCCGAACGGAAGTCGGCATGGCAACCGTGGCAGGTGGCGCGCAGTTTGGTGTAAGCGTCGAACACCTGCGGTGTCACTGCTCCGCCCTCGCCTCTCCGGCGGCTGTAGGGATCACCCATTCCCCAGTCCCGCGAAAAAGCACGACCGACCCTCACAGCTTCGCCAGCCGGCTGTTTTTCCAGCGCGTCGGCCAATGCGGCGGCCGCCTCTTTCAGGGCCTCGGCACGGGCTTTGAAGGTCTCCATGTCATCCCCGATCCTGGCTCTGGAAAGGGGGCTTCTCTGCTGCTCGCCGGACTGGAACAATTGCATGAGGTTTTCGCCGGAACTCGCTTCGATCTCGCGCGCAAGGCCGATCGCTTTGGCGCGATCGAAGCGACGCTGTCCCGACAGCATGCGTGCCACGGAGCGCATAGCGGCTCTGTGATCGCGCATCTCGCGCTGGCGCGCGTGTGTCCTGTCGAGGGCCTCCGGGCCATAGCCGCTGAACGGATAGCCAGGCCCGGTCCGCGGGCCGCCACCCCAGCCAGGCTCAGTCCACGGGCCGCCACCCCAGCCGGGTTCCGACCAGGGCCCTCCCCATGGGGCACCCCAATAGGCCTGGGCACCTGCCGCGATGGTCATCGTGCCGCCCACGAGTGCGGCGCCAATCAGGAACTTGATTCTGCTTGTCGTCATAGCCGTCTCCTCCGTTCAAGAGCCCTCGCCCGTCGGGAACTGAAAATTACCTGTTATTGTTCTGGTAACTATAGTGGAAGCTCGTCACGCTTCCACCCCAAGCCCATCAATTGCACTCGCAACAGTTCCTGGAGGCGCTGCCGCGTCGGTGCGGCGCTCTGGTCCGTTCCGGCTGGTGCGAAACCCTGCCATGGCGCGCCGCCAGATGGGCGCACACGGTCTCCGAGCCAAGCCGCTGGCTCGTACCTTTGCGTCACGTACGCCCAGAGGCGGCGCCCCCTGTCCTCAGCTAGCTCTTTGCCCGGTATTCCTTGGACCGCAGGCCGTGTTTTTTCAGCAGTGTCTGCAGGTGCGAGCGGTTCATGTCGAGCTGGCGGGCGAGTTCGGATACCTTGCCGCCCAGTTCCTGCAGACCGCGCTCCAGGAACTCCCGCTCGGCCGCGTCGCTGGCCGCTTTCTTCAGATCGGGGAGCGACAGCTTGGCCAGCTCTGCGTCGCCCTGTTCCGCCTTCGCCTCCTGGGTAGCGGGGCGAATGGTCTCGGG
The DNA here is from genome assembly GCA_965364565.1 of uncultured Gammaproteobacteria bacterium. Lineage (GTDB taxonomy): Bacteria > Pseudomonadota > Gammaproteobacteria > DSM-19610 > DSM-19610 > Thiogranum. The sequence goes on from CBDTYI010000022.1 coordinate 5,881, forward strand.
AAGGTGTTCGAAATCCGCGGTATCGCTCGCCAGGCAGGCGATGCGGAAGATGATGTTGCGCAGCTCGCGTATATTGCCGGGGTAGGCGTAATTGAGCAGGAAAGTGCGCAGCCGGCGGCTCAGTTTGACCGGCTGGCGCTGCAGCTTCTCGGCGGCCTCGTCGCCGAAATACTCGATCAGCAGCGAGATTTCGTCCTTGCGTTCGCGCAGCGGCGGCAAGGTCACCTGGATCACGCTCAGCCGGTAGAAGAGATCCTCGCGGAAGCCGCCCTCGCGGCACATTTGCATCAGGTTCTTGTTGGTGGCGGCGACGATGCGCGTATCGACATCGATGGTCTTGTCGGAGCCCACGCGCTGGATTTCGTTGGACTGCAGCACGCGCAGCAGCTTGACCTGTCCGGGCAACGGCAGTTCGCCGATTTCGTCGAGAAAAATGGTGCCGGTGTTGGCGGTCTCGAACTTGCCGGCACGGTCTGAACTCGCGCCCGTGAACGCGCCGCGCTTGTGACCGAACAATTCCGACTCCAGCAGGTTGTCCGGGATGGCCCCGCAGTTGACCGAAATGTAGGGCTTGTCCGCGCGGCTGCCGTTGGCGTGAATGACTTTCGCCATCAGTTCCTTGCCGGTGCCGCTCTCGCCGTCGATCAGCACCGGCAGATCGGTGGGCGCGGCTTTTTCGGCGATTTCCAGCGCGTCCAGCAGCTTGGGACTCTCACCGAACACACCCTCGAACACGAAACTGCGATCCAGCAGCCCCTTGCGCCGCTGCGCCAGGGTCTGCTTGCGGCCGCGCTGCCCGCTGGCGCTGGCGGTGACAAAGCGCTCCTTGCGGGACAACTGCATGACTTCATCGCGCAGCGCATTGCACTGGCTGAGCAGTTTCTGTATCTGCGGGCGTTCCAGTGTCGATGCCCAGCGCAGTGTCGAGCGCAGGATCTCGATTTTCTCGATCAACCCGCCGTAAGAAATCGCCGATTCCGCTTTTGACTCTATGAGTTTCATCACCCGCTCGCAATCTGTTTCTTGACCAGTTGGAAGTACATGCCTTTCCTGTCCACCAGTTCGCTGTGTTTGCCTTCCTCGACAATGCTGCCGTTGTACAGCACCAGTATCTTGTCGGCGCTCATGATGGTACTGAGCCGGTGTGCGATCACTACCGCCGTCCTGCCCCTGAGGATCTGCTGCATGTTGCTGAGGATGTTGCTTTCCGAATGGGTGTCCAGCGCGGAGGTGGCTTCGTCGAAGATCAGCAGGCGCGGATTGTGGTAGAGCGCGCGCGCAATACACAGACGCTGCTGCTGGCCGCCCGACAAACCCACCCAGCGCTCGCCCACCACCTGCTCGTAACCGAGCGGCAGGTTGGCAATGAAGCCGTGCGCGTCGGCCAGCTTGGCCACCTCGATGATACGGTTGCGGTCCGGGTTCTCCTCGCCGCTGGCGATGTTTTCGGCGATGGTGCCCGAGAACAGCAGGTTGGACTGCATCACATAGCCGATCTGGGCGCGGTAGTACTCCTTGTCGATCACGGTCAGGTCGTAGCCGTCCACCGTCAGGGTGCCCTCGCTGGGCAGGTAGAAACCGACCAGCAGCTTGGCCAGCGTAGTCTTGCCCGACCCGCTCTGGCCGACGATGGCGACCAGCTCGCCGGCACGCATGGAGAAGCTGATGTTTTCCAGTACATACGGCGTCTCGTTGCCCCCGTAGCGAAAATACACCCCTTTCAGATCGATATCGCCCTTCAGGTCGGGCAGCAGCACGCGCGAGCTGATTTCTTCCGGCTTCTGCTCGGGTTCCATTTCCAGGATGTCGCCCAGCCGCTCCATGGCCACGCCGGCCTCGTGCACCCGGTTCCACAACGCCACCAGGCCCATCAGCGGGCTGAGAACGCTGCCCATCAGGGCGTTGAACGCAATCAGCTGGCCGATGGTGAGTTGCTGCGCCAGCACCAGGTTGGCGCCGGTCCACAGGATGACAATGCTGATGGTGGCGCTGAACAGCTGGCTGGCGAGCCCCACCAGGATATTGAAGCGCTGTGCGCGATAACGCACGTCCAGCGCATTGGTGTATTTCTTTTCCCATTTGAGGCGCATGGGACGCTCGATACCCATGCCCTTGACGGTTTCCGCACCGCTGATGATTTCCATCAGCGTCGACTCCGCATCGGTGGAGGCCTGAAAGGTGTCACGCGCGTAGGCCTTGAGTTTCGGCGTGACCGCCACCGTCAGGACCAGGATGGGGATCACCAGCAGCATCAGCAGCGAAGTCATTTTGACGCTGTACATGAACAGGATGCTGAAGTAGATGAACACCATCAGCAGATTCAGCACCGTGCTGATGGTCGACTCGGTCAGAAACGCGCGGATGGTCTGGTTCTCCTGGAAGCGCGCAAAGATGTCGCCGGTCTTGCGTTTGGCGAAGAACGGAATCGGCAGCGACAGGGCGTGTTTCAGGAAGCCCGACATCATGGAAAAATCCATGTTACGCACCATGAAGTTGGACAGGAACGCGCGCATCACCGAAGTCAGCTGGGTGAACACGTTGGCGACGATCAGTCCCGCAATCAACACGTGCAGCAGCGACACGTTTTCGTGCACGATCACTTCGTCCAGAATGTGCTGAATGATGATCGGCGGCGCCACCCCGAGCAGCTGGATCACGAAAGTGGCGATGAACAGGTGCGCGAGAATCTTCTTGTAGGGCTTCAGGTAGCCGATGAAACGCAGCCAGGGGGAGCGCGTGGCGGCCAGCTGCACCATGTCGCTGCCGGGCGTGAACAGCAGGCAGGTGCCGGTCCAGCCCTTCTCGAACTCCTCCACCGTCATCTTGCGGAAGCCCGGCCCGGGGTCCGCCACCCACACGTGGTGCCTGGACATGCCGTACACGATGATGTAGTGGTAGCCCTCCCAGTGGGCGATGAACGGCAGCTCGAACCCGAGCAGCGCCTGGTAGGTGCACTGCACCCCGCGGGTCGTGAAGCCGAGCGATTCGCCGACCCGCGCCAGGCTGTCCAGGGTGGCGCCTTCGCGCGTCACGTTGGCGAGTTCACGCAGCTTGCCCAGCGTCATGGGAATGCCGTAGTGCCGGCAGATCATTGCCAGGCAGGCGGCGCCGCAGTCCATCTCCTCGGCCTGTTCCACCAGCCGAAAGCGTTTTATGATGCGTTCACCCGACTCCGGGCGCGACCACAGATCCAGCAACAGGGGCCGCTTGCGACGCTCGGACAGCACCTTCTGCCGCTCCAGGTCGCGCTCGAAGAAGCGCACGCGCTCTTCCAGCACCTCGCGCAGTTTCGGATTGCGCTCCAGAATGAAGTGCACGGTGCGTTCCGGTATCACCAGCAGCACTACGTCGGTTTCGGCGATCACCGAGGCGGGCTGTTCCTGGCGCAGCAGGCAGGCCTTTTCGCCGAAAATCTCGCCCTGCTCCAGATTGCCGAGCGGATACTCGGTGTTGCCCTCGCTGTGCACCAGGCGCACCCGCCCCTGGCGCAGTACGTACAGGCGCCGGTCATCGGTACTGCCCTGCTCCAGGATGGTCTTGCCGGCCCTGATGCGCTTGATACCGACGCTGCGGATGTATTCCTCGATCTCTTTCTTGTCGACTTTGCCGCGCAGCTTGAACAGCCTCGAGACGAAACCGCCCAGGGAACTGATGGCGACGTAGCTGGCGACGAAAGTCTGGGCATCGCGATTGCTGTCCAGCAGCGGGGCGAACGCGGCACGCGGGAAGAACAGCAGTTCGGTCTTGGAGGAGGCCCGTACCGAGGATTCGTGCGGGTAGTCACGCAACACCGCCATTTCGCCGAACACTTCGCCGGCTTTGCGCACCCCCATGCTGATTTCCTTGCCCTGCTCCTCCGTGAATATGCGCACCGCGCCGCTCTTGATGACATACAGACCGTCGCCGGGGTCACCGGCGTTGTACACCGTCTCGCCGAACTCATAGCTCTTAAGCTCGGCACTGGACGCCAGCGCTTCCAGTTCGCCCGGGTTGAAGGCGGAGAACATCTCCACCGAGCCGAGAAACTCAACCGAACCATGCTGACTCAAGGCGTGCGCTCCTTTTCCAGCCGCCGCGCAGCTGCAGGTCTTCCCCTAGGGAACTTCTGATTAATTCGCTTCTCGTCATCCCGGCGCATGCCGGGATCCAGTGAATTCAACGCTATGGATTCCGGCATGCGCCGGAATGACGGATTAATCAGAGGTTCCCTAAAACTGTGGCAAAGCGTCGGCATGCGCGGGCGTTAAAGGATTTCGATATTGTGTTCGCGTGCGCGCGCCGCAATCCACCCGTCCTGCAGCAGCCGGCGCACCTCGGCGACGGTTTCCTCGGTGAGCGCCGCCGGGCGCTTGGCGGTGACCAGGAAGATCTCGAAGTAGGATTCGTCTGCGGAGGGAAACGGACCGAGTAGATCGCCCTCGTCTGCATTGAACACCTTGGCCTCGACGTCGCTGCGCAGCGCGCCGCGCAGCACCTTGCCGACATAGCCGCCATCGTCACGCGTGTCGGCGAGCGAGTGTTCCCGCGCCAGATCCTCAAAACTGTCCGGATCATCCTCCAGGGTCGCAATGATCTCCCTGGCCTTGCCTTCGGAGTCGACCACGATGTGGCTGACCTCGATGCTGTCGAAGCGGGGCGCGTTCAAGTTGAAGTATTCGTCCACCGCCGCGTCGTTGCCGACCGTTTCCATCATCTTCTCGTGGTACAGCATCTCGGTGAGAAACTGTTCGAAGTCGTCCAGCGTGAGTCCGGTGCTGTCCAGGTAGCGGTTCATGTCCACCGCGCGGTGCAGACCCTTCACCCGGCGCAGCTGATCGGCCCGCTCCTGGAGCTCTTCGGTGGTGATTTCCAGGCCCGCCTTCTTCGCCGCGTGCACCGTCAGCTTGTCCTTGACGATGTCTTCCAGCAGGCCGTCGAAGGTGCCGCTGAACTTGAGCAGCTTGATGAAATCCTCGCAGCTGATGACTTCGTCGTCGATCTTTACCAGATCAGTCATTGTCGCTCGTGCCTCCCATGGAATGCCGTATTTTTTACTGTTCTCGCCGCAATTCGGTCTCGCTGCACCTCAGCTCCGCGGCACGGCAGCAGCGGTCTAATGACGCGATCATGACGCTTCATATCTGGCGCAGCGGGTCGAGCGCCATGTCGATCAGGCGCCGCTTGCGCACCACCACTTCCGCTGTCGCGGCCATGCCGTAGCGCAGCGGATAGTCGATGTCATCGACCCGATAGTGATCCTTTTCCAGGCTGACGTGCCCGGTGTAGACCACCGCCTCCGCCGCGGAACGCTGCGCCGACGGCGATATGTATTCGAGGGTGCCGTTGATGAACCCATAGCGCTGGTAGGGGAAGGCGCTGAACTTCATCTTCACTCCCAGACCTTCACGCAGGAAGCCCCGGTCGCGTTCGTTGATGTCTATCTTGAGCACGCTGCGCGCCCCCTTGGGCGCGATACTGAGCAGCGGCGTGTTGGCCTGTATCTTGTCGCCTTCCTGGGTGAAGGCCACCTCGGTGACCACACCTGATACCGGAGCAAGAATACGCAGGAAGTTTTCCGCGTCGATATTCTCGAACTTGATGCGGGTGGCCGCTTCGGCCGCCAACCGCGCGCTGCGGTATTTCAGCTCCACGCGGTAGGCCTCGCGCTTGATTTCGTTGAGCGCCTTCTCGTAGTCGATGCGCAGTTGTTCCAGCTTCTGGTCGCTGGTTTCGAACTCGGCCTTGGCCTGCGCGTATTCCTCGCTGAGCTGGAACTCCAGTTCCCCCAGTCTGGCCTCGGCGAGCTTGTAGTCGGTCTGGCTCACGAGGTAGGCATCACGCGCCTCATCGACCCTGTTCTTGGACACGCCGCCGCCCCCCGGGCGTGCAAACAGGCGTTTGAACTTGTCCCATTCGCGCTTGGCGGAATCGCGGTTGCGGGCCGCCTTTTCCAGGTTGCCGCGCGCCTCCTCGAGTTTCGCCTTCTGCGCCTGCGCCAGCTTGGCCAGCCCTTCGGTGACGCGCTTCTCGCTGAGCCGCTCGGCGGTCTCGATCTGGTCTTTGAGCGTCTCGGCAGCCCGCTCCATCAGCGCGCGGCGCGCCGGAAACTCGCGGTATTCCTGTTCCACCTCCTCCAGTGCCAGCTCGGCTTCCAGGGCATTGGCCGCCACCTGTATGGCATCGCGCGCATTGAGCCGCGCCAGCAGGTCGCCTTCCGACACCGGCGCGCCTTCGGCGACATAGATATCGACCAGTTCGCCATTGATGGGCGTGTAGACCCGCCGCACCTCGTCTTCCGGCGCCAGGATACCGGGCGCGGAAACAATGACGTCGGCGCGCCCGAAGAACGACCACACCAGGATCGCGATCACCAGCAGCAGCAGCAGCATAATGGTCATGCTGATGATCCGGGACGGTTCCGAATAGAGGATTTCGATGCCCTCGGCGCTGTGATCGTCGAGTGCCGCAGACAGACCCCTGAGTTTTTCGTCGTTAGCGCTCATAACCCACCCCTACGGAATCCGTACTGAGTCATCGCGCGCTACTTCGGATCGCGATTCGCTGTACTGTGTCCCTTATTGTTTCTCGTTCGAGCTGTCGGGAGGCACTCTGTCCGGCTGGTCCGACTGTAACACCGGAATCAACTCAAGTTTAGCCTGCTTCAGCGCAGGTTCCAACACCATGGAAAGTTCCGCCAGCGAGCGGCGCTGCAACCTGACTTCATTGGATATCTGCCGGTACAGCGCGCTCCATTCCTCCGGGTAGCTGGCATCGAGCAGACCGTACAGGCGGGTGGCGTAGCTCGCATCTGCATAGCTTGCGCTCAGCGCTGCGGCCAGCTTGCGGAAGCTGGACGACACGCCGGCCTCCAGGCGGTGCAGGCCGCGTATGCCGCCCTGCTCGCGGTACTTGTGCCAGGCGGCGCGCGCGGCTTCGAAGCTCTGGCGGGCGCGCGCCAGCGCCTGTTCCCGGTGCAGTTCGAATTCATCCTTGAGCGCCGCGACAAAGTAGCGGTCCTGCGCCGGGTCGAGCTCGCCGTAGAACGCCAGCAGCCGCTCCTCGTAGTCGTCCTGGCCGCGGGCCCGCCGCAGCTGCGCGTAGTCCGCGGCGATAGCCCGATTGCGTTCCAGTTGCCGTTGCGCCGGCTCGCCCCAGCGCGCCGCGGCAAGTTGCTTCAGCAGCATCGTCGCCGTTTCCGCTTCACCATCGCGCCATGCCTCGTGAGCCTCCTGGTAGCGCGCCAGCACCGACTGCGGGGGCAACAAGCGGGCCGCAATATACTCGGCCCGCGTGCGGAACGGTGGAGTCTGGAACTCCGCCTGCTGCAGGGCGCGCTGCGCCTGCAACCAGTCGCTGGCACCCAGATATTCCTCGACCTCCAGATAGCGATCCAGGTCGCGCTTCAGTCGCTGCGCACCTTCGATGCGCGGATAGCGCGTTTCGAACTCCGCGAGCACCGCGATCAGGTCTTCAGCCTGTTCCGCCTGCAGCTTGTCCTCGACCGTCGCGACCAGCCGCTCGATGGCCGCAAGATCCAGCGCCTTGTGGCTTTGCAGCGCGCGCTGATGGCTTAGCACGCGGGCACGCAGTTCGGCGAATGCCGGCACCTGCTGCACGATGGCCGCCAGCGAACGATGGTGGGCATTGGGATCCGCCTCCCACCAGCTCAGCAATCCCTCGATGCGATCCTCCTCGCCGAACATCACCAGCGGCGCGTCCGGCCCGCCTCGTTCGACCATGTACTGCTCCAGCCCGGTCACCCACTGCATGATGTCGAGGTAGTGCGCGGCGCTCGCATTGGCCCCGGCCAGGTCCCGGCCCGCTTTGATACTGCGCTCTGCGGCGGCGAAATCCCCGTCCATCACCGCCGCCGTCCAGTCCGGCGCAGTCGCCTTGAGCAGCGCCTCGGTGGCCAGGGCACTGACGTCGCGTTCGTCCCCGTGACGCTCCAGGTAGCGACTCGCCGCCAGCGCCGCCTGCCGGTACTCGCCGCCGTCCAGCAGCTCGCGGATATTGCGCTGCGGTGCCGTGGTGATGTACACCGCCGCAGCGACACCCGCGACTGCGACCAACACCAGGCCGCTCAGCCAGCGCCGCCGCGGGCGCTGTTCGCCCTCCTCGGCAAGGGCGCGGCGGGCTTCGCGCAGCGCAGTGCTCAGGCGGACGAACGGCGCACGCCAACCGCGCGCCGGTCCCGTGCCGGCGGCCGCGGGGTCCGCCTCCGAGGCCTGCTCAGGCGCTGCGGCGTCCTCCGGCTCCTGCTCGCCGGCGGCATCCTCGATGCAGAAGATATCCAGAAAGGAATTCGCCGAGCTGACGAAGGTGGTCCGGGTGACATCGTCGATGCCGGTCGCCTGGGTGGCCAGGTGGGTGGTGGGATCGGCAGCGGTCTGCGGCGTCTGGGCATCCGGGTAGACCAGTTCCGCGCGATACACGAAACAGTCGCCGCCAAATGCAATCACATCACCGCTGTGCAGCTCACGCGCGTGCTCCTCGAGTCGCTCGCCGCCGACATAGGTACCGTTGGTGCTGCCCAGGTCCTCGATGTAAAGGCTGTTGTGGCTCGCGAAGATGTGCGCGTGGCGGCGCGACAAATAGCGCAGCTGGTCGGGCAGCCGCTCGCTGTAGCGGGAAAAAACCTCGCTTTTCTTATTGACCAGAAACGGGAACTGACTGATGACCACCGGCTCCAGCAGGCCACCACCGTCTTCGGGCTTCAGCAGCAGCTGCAGCGGTGCCGCCACCGGCGCCGCACTACCCTGTTTTGCCGCGGCACCGAGCAGCTCCGCCTGGTAGCACAGGCCGGCAAAACACAGCTCGTCACCCGGTCTCAGTTTCACCGGTATCTTATCGACGCGCTGGCCGTTCACCGTGGTGCCGTTGAGACTGCCAAGATCGGCGAGGTAAACCACGCCGTCCTGCTCGAAAATACGCGCGTGGCGCCGCGACAGCCGCGTCACCAGCCGCGCATCGTATCCCGCGAAAGGTTCCTCGTGCCTGCCGATGGCGAACAGGGTGTCGTTGACAATAATGTCACCCAGCTCGGGCTGGGAAACCGGCTTGAGAATGAGCTGCATCCCGCACTATGCCTGTCGTCAGTGTCTGTTATCGGACGTCAACCCGACCGTTTCCCGAGGCCATCCGCCGCCCAGTGCCTTGTACAGTGTGATGGTATCGGTGAGGATCTGCCAGTGATTGGCGAGCATCTGCTGCTCGGAATCCAGCAGTGAACGCTCGACCTCGAATACTTCGAGCTGCGACACCAGCCCTTCATCCAGCTGCGCGTAAACCTGGTCGGAAACCACAGTGAGCTTCTCACGCCGGCTCGCCAGTTCCTCTTGCTGTGCATTACGCGCTGCCAGATTGGTAAGCGCGTTTTCCACCTCTTCAAAGGCAATGATGACAGTACGCCGGTATTCTTCCTCCACCACCTGCGTCTGCGCCTCGCTCACCTTGATCCGGGCACGCACATTGGGATCGAAAATAGGGAAGGACAGTAGCGAGGACAATCCCAGAGTGGTGGTGTCGAGCAGGTCGGCGAGCGAAAAAGCTGCCTTGCCGGCCCTGCCGGTGAGGCTCACCGACGGCAGTCTGGCCAGTCGCGCCTGCCCCTCCAGATTGTAGGCGCGCAGTACCCGGTATTCGGCCGCGATAATATCGGGCCGGCGCGCCAGCAGGTCGGAGGGCAGGCCGGCGGGCACTTCGAGCGGCGCGACCGCGCGGCGTAGTGAGGCGCGCGGCACGTGCAGCGTGTCTGCGGGCATGCCCAGCAGGGTCGCGAGGCTGTTCTCGGTGAGCTTGCGCAGGCGCTGCAGCTCCAGCAGCTGATTCTGCAGGCGGTTGATTTCGGCTTGCTGCTGCAATACCTGGGTGTTGGGCACCAGCCCTTCCTCGTACATGCCCTGATAGATCGCCAGTATCTCGCGGTTGCGTTCGATGGTTTCGCGCTGCGTTTCCATCTGTTCGTCGAACTGCCGAATCTGGAAATAGGCACTGCCCACTTGCGATACCAGGGTGAGGTAGCCGGCCCGCCAGTCGGCTTCCGAGGCCTGGTAATCGGCTTCCTGCGCGTCGACGCCCTTGCGCACCTTGCCCCAGATATCCAGCTCCCAGCTGGCCTCGGCGCCGGTGCTGTACTTGGTGCTCTGCGGACTGCCGGTGACCTTGGTGGTATCGGTGCCGGCGCCACCGCTCAGAGTCGGCAGCAGGCCTGCGCTGGCCTGGTCGATGCCCGCCTGTGCCACGCCGCTGCGCGCGGCCAGAATGCGGATATCGATATTATCGGCAATGGCGCGCTCGATCAGCTGGTTCAAGTAGGGATCGCCGAAACCGGTCCACCAGTCGGGCTGGATGGTGGCCTCAGCGGACACCGTAACGCCCTGCGGCTGTGACCAGCTGTCCTTGGCGGCCACGTCGGGACGCTGATATTCAGGGCCGCCCAGCCCCGTGCAACCAGCCAGCCAGCAGACCAGACTGAGCGCCGCGCCGATGTAGTAAGCGGGCCTGGAGTGGTGGCCGTCCGAAACAATGCCGATCCGCTGCATGCTGTCCTCGATCCTCGTTGAGCCCCGCGCAGGACGGGGTCTGATGTGTCGTGTAAAACCGCCGCGGGTGCCGCAAAGCTTAGTAACCGTACCCGGGGTCTGCCACCCCGAGGCCGACACAGGACCCGCTGCAACGATGCTGGAGCAGGACCCGTGCCAGCTCCGGACATACTCCGGCCGTACTCATAAACAAGGGCGGTGAATCAGAAGCTTAGCAGAACCTGGAACAATGTCCGGCGGAGC
>CBDTYI010000023.1:0-16595 GCA_965364565.1 uncultured Gammaproteobacteria bacterium
GTTGGCAGACGTGGGGCCGGTGAAGCCCGGAAAGACCGCACTGATATCGGTGCCGCCCAGCCGTCTGGTCAGCAGTTCTGCCAGTACGCTGCGCAGGTCCGTGGTGATGCGCAGATCCTCGCCCAGTTCCAGGTCCGGGGCGGCGAGACCGGGCCAGTCGCTGACCACCTGGCCACCGTTGACGCCGCCTCCCATCAGGTAGGCCAGGCCGCCGGTGCCGTGATCGGTGCCGTTGGAGGCATTCTCGGTATAGAAGGCGCTGAGGGCGCCGGCCAGTTCCGCCAGTGACTGCTGGATGTAGGTGGGCAGGCTCTCGTGGTGGTCCCAGCCGTCGGAGTCCAGGCAGACCACCTCGACCGGCAGCGTCGAGCGGATCAGCTGCCCGACCTGCTGCAGTTTGTTGCCCAGGTCGGTATCCGGGTACACGGCGCCGTTGGCAGGCGTGATGGCGGACAGATTGGCGGCCTGCAATTCCTCTATCGCGGCCAGGGCCGCCTGCGCGGGTGCGAAAAAGGGCAGCGGGCTGCGGAACAGCCTGGCCAGCACAGTCGGGTAACCGGAATCGATAATGTCCTGGTCGAAACCGAATTCGGCCAGGTTGCTGATGGCGAGCGGGTCTGCTGCGCCCTGCAGGGAGACCGGTACGTTACCGCTGATCGAAACAATACGGAACGCGGAGTCCGACGCGGGCGTGCTGAGCGCCAGGTGCCGTCCCAGCCAGCCGCTGTCGGGCCCGGCTTTGTCGTCCACGCCGCGCTCCACCAGTCCTTGCGCGGCGAAGTGGGAGCGCGAGCCGTGCGGCACCCCGGTGGCATGCACCAGGGCCAGCTCGCCGGCATCGTAGACGGATTTGAGCGGCGCCAGCGCCGGGTGCAGACCGTAGAAACCGTCCAGATCGATGGCGCCGTCGGGGCTGCCCGGCGTGGGCACCGCAATCGCGCTGCGCTGACTGTAATAGTCGGCGTCGCCGTGCGGCACCACGGCGTTGAGGCCATCGGCCGCACCACGCTGGAAAATGCACACCAGAATGTCACGGTCAGCCGGGATCGTGGTGCTGGCGGCGAAGCGCTGAGGGGGGAGGGGCTGCATGGTCATCTCCTAACGAAGCTGGAAATACCCCGAGCTGACGAGCACGGCGGCCACCAGCGGTGCGACCTGTTCCGGGATGCCCGGCGGCAGGCTGACGTCGGCCGCCTGCCCGTATTCCGTCACCAGCCAGTCCAGCAGGTGGCCGCGGTCCGCGGCCGACAGCGGCCGCATCAGAATGCTTTCGGTCAGTGCATCGACAATGCCGGCTGCGCTGTCGGCGCCGTTGAGCATGCCGGCGTAGTCGATCTGGATGACGTCGATGTCCGGAATCACGTTAGCGAAACTCAGAAACGAGAGACGCCAGCGGTTCAGCAGGCCGCCGGTGCTGGCCCAGTAACTCTGCGCGTCGGGGTAGCCGTCGGGCGTGGGCCAGTAATAGGGCAGCTGCCCCATGATCGCCTGGGCGAAAAAGAACAGCTGGCCGTCGTCGCTGGGGTAGGGCGTGTCGGGCGCCAAAGCGCGCACCAGTGCGGACAGATACTCGGCCGGGCGGGCGAATTTGAGGTCGGCCGTGGTGCGAAAAGCATCGGTGGCGAACAGGGCACGCAGGGTGGTCTTGATGTCGCCGTCGGATTGAGTGAACGCCGCGGCCACGGCATCGATGCTGGTGGCGTCCGGGTCGTCGCGGATAAAGCGGCGACACAGCTTGGTGGCGATGAAGCGGGCGGTGCTCGGGTGCGCGGCCAGGATATCCAGCACCTGCTCGCCGTCGCTCTGGCCGCCGCCGGCCGCAATGGTGTTCTGCAGCACGACCTTGGTGCCGTTGTCATGTGCTGCGGGAACAAACACGAAGGTGCCGTAATCACCGCCCGGGTCGCCGGGGAAACGAATCGACCAGCCGGTGAAGCAGCGTGCGACTTCCTTCACATCGTCTTCGCTGTAGCCACCATCGACGCCCAGAGTGTGCAGCTCCATCAGCTCGCGGGCGTAGTTCTCGTTGGGTGCGGAGGCCAGGTTGAAGAAGTTGTCCAGGTAGAACAGCATGGACGGACTCCTGGCGGAGGCGTGCAGCAGGTCGCGGAAATTCCCCAGGGCGTGGGCGCGGATCACTTGCAGATCGTCCGCCGGTTTCAGTGTCGGGCCCAGGCCGTTGAGCAGATGGATGTTGAAGTGGTCGGTCCAGAATTCCACCATCACTTCGTAGAGCTGGCGGCGACTGAACATCTGCCGGTACTGGGCGGCGCCGATCATCTGTCGGGCGATGTCGGCAATGTTATCGGGAAAGGCGCCGATCAACTGAGCCGGGCTTTGCGTGGTGAGCGGAAACAGCGTCTGTATGCTGGCCTGCAGAGCACCGTCGTCGATCCCGGCATAATCCAGCTGCTGTTCGAGAAAGGCGTCGACGCCAAGATTGCCGATCGCGCTCAGGGCATCACGGTGCACACCGAAACTGGTGCGTTTAAGCACCGTATATTCTACCGACGCCGCGGGTATCACTTCGGTCGGTGCCGGGAGAACCGGATCGTTGCCGCCGCTGCTGCCGCCACCGCAGGCGGGCAGGGTGGAGGCCAGCGCCCCATAGCCCAGGCCGCGGCCGAGCAGCTGCAGGAATTCGCGCCGGTTGTGCAGGCGCTCGAGCGCGCTATCCAGGGCGATACGGGGGGACTCTGGCGGCGGTGGGGCGGTGTGAACCGTGCGGAATCTGTTTTTCATGTCGGGGTATGCGTGAATCTGCCGGGGCTGTGCGCGAGTATAACCCGGAAAACGGGGTGCCGAGGGTTACCGCTCGGCCCGGTGCGGCATGATCATCTGGCGTTGGCGGGTAGGGGCGGCTACCATTCGCGGTCTGTTCCGGTTGGTTGCGGTAAGAGTGAGGTCGGGTCGCGAACAATGACGCATACATCGCTACGGCGCCATGCGCGCATGCTCCTCATTTTGCTCGGAATACTGAGCGGATCGGTATGCCTGCCGGTCCATGCCCAGGGGGACGCAGCGCCTGCCGAGGATGTGCAGCTGCAGAACACCATCAGCACTTTGCAGTCGCTCATCAACCTGCAGGATCAGCTCAAGAGCGACATCGAAACCCTGGGTCGCCAGATGAAGGCCGCCCAGAGCGATGCGGAGAGGAAAGATATTCAATTGCAGCTGGACAAGGTCGGTGCCGACCTGAAGACCACCAGCCGAAATCTCAGAGAAATCGCCGCCGGCGCGGATATCGCCAGCCTGAGGGCCGCCGAGGAAAGCAAGTTCAACCTGCAGGAAGAGGTGTTCTCCCTGCTCAGGCCGGCCCTGAAAGAGATGAAGGACATGACCAGCCATGTCCGCCTCAAGTCCGACCTCAAGGACAAGATCGCGTACTACCAGGACAAGCTGCCGGTCACCGAGCGGGCGGTGAGCAACATTTCGGGCCTGCTGCAAAGCACCGAGGATGCGGGGCTGCAGAAGCAACTGCAGACCATGCTCGCCGAGTGGCAGAAACAGCTTACATTCATGCAGAGCGAATTGCAGGCGGCGGAGCTGCAGCTGGAAAAGCTGGAGCAATCCGAAGCGTCTCTGGCCGAGGCCTCGCAGAGTTATCTCAAGTCGTTCTTTCAGAAGCGCGGTCTGTATCTGACCGAAGCGCTGCTGGTGGTGCTGGTGATCCTGCTGCTCTCGCGCCTGAGCTACAAGGCGATGGTCAGGCTGATCCCGGGTTACCGCAAGGAACACAGAAGCTTCCAGATCCGGCTGCTGGATCTGCTGCACCGGATGTTCACCGGCGTCCTGGTCATTCTCGGGCCTATGGTGGTGTTTTATGTGGTCGAGGACTGGGTGCTGTTCAGCCTCGGCATTCTGCTGCTGCTGGGTATCGGCCTGACGCTGCGCCAGGCTTTGCCGCGTTACTGGCAGCAGATCCAGCTGTTCCTGAATGTCGGCTCGGTGCGCGAGGGCGAACGGATACTGCTGGACGGACTGCCGTGGCGGGTGCGGCAGATCAACATCTTCAGCCTGCTGGAAAATCCTTTGGCCCAGATCAGCCAGCGCGTGCGCATCGACGAACTGGTGGATCTGAAGTCACGCCCGCTGCGCAAGGAGGAACCCTGGTTTCCGTGTGTGCGCGGCGACTGGGTGCTGCTGAGCGACGGGATGCGCGGCAAAGTCACGGGTATCTCCCAGGAACTGGTGCAGATGATCGAACGCGGCGGCGCGCATCGCACCTATCAGACAGCGGATTTTCTCGCCCTGTCGCCGCTCAACCTCAGCACCAACTTCCGCCTCAAGGAAACGATCGGCATCACCTACGACCTGCAACGGGAAAGTGTCACCAGTATCCCGGAGGTATTGAAAACGCATGTCGAGAAGCGTATTGCCGACGAAGGTTACGCCGATAAGCTGCTGAACCTGCGCGTGGAATTCGAGCGCGCCAACACCTCCTCGCTGGATATCGTGGTGATCGCCGATTTCGACGGCGCGGTGGCGGACCTCTACAACCGCCTGAGACGCGCGATCCAGCGCTGGTGCGTGGAGGCGTGCAGCGAAAACAACTGGGAGATTCCGTTTACCCAGTTGACCCTGCACCAGGCACGGGCGGAGTGAGCGCCTGGCCGCAGCCGGTGTAACAGGCCGCAAACGTAGCTGCAGAAAGCTGTACACGGCCAGTCTGTGAGCCACGGCCGGCCTGCGGGTCCGCGGATATCCGGGGCTGCCTCTCCGCATCAGCCGTTGCCGGCGCGCCAGCGCTCTGCTGCTCCGCGTAGTATTAAAATATCCAATATAAACAATTTCATACGTCTTCGTATCCGACGTTTCGAGATACCGTAAACGGGTGTCTCCGCTGTTGCGGGCAATTTCCGCATGGGCGCCGGACCGAATGAAGTCGTCACGGGCGGTCCGTTTCCGCCCAAACCTATCAAGGGTATTCTCGAGTGGCCGATTTAACACAACAGTTGAGCTACCGAAGTGTTTGAATTCAGAGGCCAAGATGTCGGAAAAGAATTTCAGAATCATTCTGGGTGCGTGGCTGGTGGTGGGACTGTTGCTCAATTCCGTCCCCCTGATCTACGCACTGGTCGCGCTGTTGCTGTTCGAGGGCCTGACCAACCTGCGCATACCCGGGTTACTGGTGCGTGCCGGCTCCGGCGCGCTGCAGGAAGTGAATGATCAGAACCCGAACGCACGGGTTTCCTTCGAAGCTGAACGCGCACTACGGTTGATCGTGGCGACCCTGATAGTGATCCCGATGAGCGGCGTTGCCGATTTCCTCTGGCTGCTGCCCTGGTTTGTGGGCTTTGCGCTTATCGGAGCCGGGCTGAGCGGCATCTGCCCGATGGTACTGGCGCTGCGCTGGCTCGGATTGCGCTAGCCCGCATTCCTCACGGGGCGGCCGGGGAGCAACAGAAGGTATTGAATTTGTGATGAGCATTGTGATTGGGCGGGGAACAGTATCTTGTCAGGGCGAGCCTATCCCGGCCCTGGCTTGCTCCCGTGCGCTTGCACTTGTTCTTCGCTCAAGTGGTAGCTACGGCTACCACTTTCGTTCCAGAACTGCGTCCAAACACACGAGCCCGGCGCCAGCAGCCGGGATCCCCGTGAGAAATGCGGGCTGGCGAAACCCGGCGGTGTTGGAATGACAAGCGATCCCACTGAACCCAAGATCGTCAGTCTGTCGACCAAGATCACAGTCATTGTGTTCTGGGGGCTGATTCTCGTCGGCCTGATTTTCGCCGCAATTCTGTTTCAGGTTATGGAGGAGACCACGCTGGACGCTCGTGAGGGCGTGGCCGATAAAGTCGCCTATCGAGTCCATGAAGCGCTCGATTACTCCGGTATGGAGGGAAACCAGAAGCTCGCTAACGAATTACACCGGATCGGAATCCGCCACCCCGAGTTGCACCTGGAGTTGCACCGCAGTGGCAAACCGGTTGTGGCGACGCCGCGGGATGCGCCCGCCGAACAGGGGCACAGCATTACGCGACTGATAAGTTTTACCCAGGACAACGGTGAGCGAGTTTCCGCTGAACTGATACTGAACTTCCCCAGTCTGGAGGCTACGCTGCATTCGCAGCGGAGCCCGTTGCTGGTTGGACTCGGGTTTCTGCTGCTGCTGTTCGGGAGCGTCATCAAGGGCTTGCTCGACACTATACTGAACGTACCACTCAGACACATGGTCGCGACGGCGCAGGCGATATCCGAGGGTAAAGGCGATGCGCACCTGTCTTTCGACGCGCGGCGAAACGATGAGTTCGGCTATGTGTCGCGTTTCATCAACCGGGCGCTGGAAAAAATGCGTGAGTCGCAGGAACTGGCCTGGGATGCCAAAGAGCTCGCCGAGGTGACGCTGCATTCGATCGGTGACGGTGTCGTGACCACGGACCGCGAAGGCACAGTGGTGTTCATGAATCCCGTGGCCCAGCACATGCTGGGAATCACACTCAGGGACGCTGCGGGAAAACCGTTGTGGGACATCATGTTGATTGTGGATGAAGCCCAGGGTAGAGAAATCGCCAATCCCATCGGGCAGTGCCTCCAGGAGCACCGGTCAATTGAGCTGGATGATAACTACGCCATTCTGAGAAGCGACGACGATAAGTATCCGGTCGAAATCTCAATGTCGCCCATATCGGGAAAGGCGGGGGCGATCCACGGAGCCGTCATTGCGCTGCACGATGTGCGCGAAGCCCGTGCACTGCAGCGGGAACTGACCTACCATGCCAGCCACGATCCGCTCACGGGGTTGTACAACCGCAGGGAATTCGATCGCGAGCTGCAGCGTGCACTCGACCACACCCGACGCGACGGTGAGGAGCACGCGCTGTGCTACCTGGATCTGGATCAGTTCAAGGTGGTGAACGATACCTGCGGGCACGCAGCAGGAGACCAGTTGCTGCAGAAGTTGACCGCGTTTCTGCGCGACAGGCTGCGCAAGGCCGATGTCCTCGCGCGTCTGGGTGGGGACGAATTCGGCGTACTGCTGGTCCACTGTCCCATGGAGCGCGCCATCAAGGTTGCTGAGAACTTGAGGGTGGCTATCAGGGAGTTTCGGTTTGCCTGGGGTGACAAGTCGTTTCAGGTCGGCGTGAGCGTGGGGCTGGTTCCGGTAACGCAGGAGCAGAGCGGTGTCGCGGAGATTCTGTCGGCGGCGGACATGGCGTGTTACGCGGCCAAGGAAGAGGGCAGAAACCGGGTGCACGTGTATCAACTGGATGACGAAAACATGCACCGGCGGCGCGACGAAATGAGCATGGTGTCGGCTGTGCGCCGGGCCCTGGCCGAGGACCGGTTTGACTTGTTCGCGCAGCCGATTGTCAGCATACCGGACAAGAAGGTAATGCATCATGAGCTTCTGATACGCATGCGGGATCAGGACGGCGGTTACTTGTCTCCCGGTGCGTTTCTGCCGGCCGCGGAGCGCTACCAGCTGATGTCTGATATCGACCGGTGTGTAATCAGGAAGGCGATCAGTTTGCTGCAGGATAGCCAGAATGCGGGAAGGGAATTGCACGTGTCCATCAATCTGTCGGGACAGTCGATCGGTGAAGAAGGATTCCTCTCCTACGTGACGGAGAAACTGGATCTCCTCGGAGCCTGCGCCACCCAGGTCTGTTTTGAGGTCACGGAGACGGTGGCAGTCAACAATCTGAGTCTCGCCGTCAGTTTCATTGAGACCATAAAACGCTATGGCTGTAAATTTTCCCTCGACGACTTCGGCGCGGGTGTCAGCTCCTTCGGCTATCTCAAGAACCTGCCGGTGGATTTTGTGAAAATAGACGGTGTGTTTATCCGTGCGATTGATGACAGCGAGGTGGACGAGGCCATGGTCAAAGCCATATCGCAGGTTGCCAGGGTGATGGGCATGCAGACGATTGCGGAGTTTGTCGAAAACCGGGAAGGCTTTGACAGGCTCGAGAAGATCGGTATCGACTACGCGCAAGGTTACTGGATCGAAAAACCCCGGCCGATCGCAGACGTGTTCCAAAGCCCGCAGGACGCCGAGCGGCGTGCTTTACGGCTGGTCGGCTCCGAGTAGCCGAATGAAATGCGGCGCGAAGCGCGCCAATCGAATGCGCATCTGGACGCGCTGCACGTGTTTTACAGCCATCCGCAGACAGTCTCCCCCCGCCGTCGCTGAGCGCGCCACGCGAAGACTCCACGAATATCGGGCTATGCATTTTTACCCGGAACGGATTGATCGAGCGGGGCAATCGCGTTTCAATGGGCTGTGCGAGCCACGCCGGGGCCGGGACAAGGGCCGCGCAGGCAGGGCACTGGACGGTGGTCGGGAGGCAATTTGAAGCAAACCTATGCGGCGCTGGCGCTGGGGGTCGGGCTGGCCCTGAGTCTGATCTTGCTGGTTTTCGGTTCACCCGCTGCGGGCGGTGAGTTGCGGCTGCCGCTGTTGACCTCGTTGCTGGTTTGCGAGGTGGGTTTTATTATTACCGCCAGCGGTGCCGGGCTGGTTATTCATGAGCTTATCCAGAAGCCTGCATGGTCGGCGCGTGTCTGGGTGATGATCGGAAACCTGCTTCTGGCGATCAATTTCGCCCGCGTCGCGCTGGCTCTGTGGCCGGAAACGGGCGGCAACTGATCAGGCCGGATTATTCCCTTCAACGGGTTCCGCCCTGCGCGGGATGTTTCTCCGGCCACGCGCGCCAGGCCATGAGGGCGGCGGCGGCGGTGAGCACCGTATGGCGTACCTTGTTGGGGCGCGATGTGGTGGCCGAGGCGCCCCAGGAGCCGTCCGGACGCTGGTTGGCCGCCAGTTCCTCGAGAGCGCTCTGGATCGCGGCATCCAGCGGCTGGCCGAGAAAATACAGCGTCACCACCAGTTCGGCGGCCAGATCCCAGTTGTGTCGGGCGCTGGCCCAGGGCAGCGCGGCCAGCAGGATTTCAGCGATAGTGTCGCGGCGCTCGTCAAGCCAGGGTGAGGGCGCGAGTCGTCCGAAATCGGTCAGTGCCACCACTTCATGTACCAGCGCGTAGAGCAGCCAGGTCGTGTTGCGCTGCTGCTCGGCCGTGGCGTTGGCCCCGGGGAATGTAATGATCCGCCGGCTGCCGTCCAGTTGCCCGATCAGGGACTTTGCCAGCAGGGATTCGATGTCTACGGTCGCGCCTCCGGCAAGCCGTGCGAGAAAAACGGCGGTTGCCAGCCGCACAGTCGGAGGTTCGAATGTCGCCGCACCGAGGGCGCGTTGCGCCTGCTGCATGATTATCTCAATTATCGGGCTATGCAATCCGGCGCGTTCCATCAGGTAGGCGGCAAGCACCAGGTGATAGTGTTCGATTAACGTTTTGTGCGGGCGCTGGACCCAGCGTCGAAACTCGCTAAGCGTATTCAGTCTGGCCAGCTGCGCCTCGAACAGGCGGGCAAATCGCCCGGACTCCGCAGCTGTGAGTGCGAGATCGCGAAACACGCGCAACGAAACGGCCTCATCGATCATGTCGGGCAACCCGCCGTCGTCGGGGCTGGCGCGGTGATGTTCGATCCAGTCCACGGCCCTGACGCTTAGTTCCTGCGCCGGGCGTTGAGTGGCTAAGGGTGCCGGTTGCGCGGCACAGCTTGCCGCTGCCGTCAGTAGCGTCAGCAGCGCGAACCACCCGGCCTGTCCATACCGACGTGTGAACGGGTTCATCGCAGAACCGGTTCCAGCCCCAGTCCGACAGGAAGCGGCATCGTTTCGCAGCCGGCTCTCACTGCTGCCGGTATCCGGCGGTCGGATAAGCGCAGCCTGCCCGTCGCCTGCTGACGGAGAGCTCTATTGGGGATAGTCATCCGCTGCCGGCTCGGCGTCCGGTAGCTCGGCGTCTTCGGCATAATCCTCGGCGGGAGTCTCTTCGGCTGGCTCCATTACTGTGTAGCCACCGCGCGAGGCGATGCAGCCGGCTACGTAATCGGCTTGTTGCTCCTGCGGTATTTCGTATAGAGCGGCTTCGCTTTGGCACTCCTGCTCCAGACCTCCAGCGGCCTGAACCGGGGACGCGAACCCGAGCGCTGTTACCAGCACACACGAGACAGCGACGGTAAGGTGGGGTGTTGCAATCATGCGGTAGTCTCCTGCGCCAAGTGTGGATTCGCCATGCAGGGCACACCGCTTAACCCCAGCCATAGATGGCATAAGTGTACCCGCCGGGAATACGGTGGGACGGCCTGCCGCCATGCGGCGCGTCCCGGTGTGACAAAATTATCAGAACTCTGCGTTGCGCGAAACGGTGTCAGTTCACGCCCCAGTGCTCAAAACGCGTGGTATCGAATTTCTGACTGAACATCTCATAGACCTCGTTGACCGTCCGCGGTTTGCAGGTCTTGGGGTGGAAGATGCTCTCGTTGCTTGCCGCCGCTGTGGGGAATATATCGGCGGCAAAGGTGTCCGGAGTTTCGTTCAGGGCCTTGAGGAACGAAACTGCTCCGTCGGGGCCAAGAAAGTGGCTAAGATAAAGTTCGGTACGACCTGGCTGCTGGTCGAAATGACCCGATAGTTTCAACACGTTATCCCGCACCGATTCGGCCGCCATCATGGCAGACACCCTGGGGTTCTTGCGCAGATCGAGCAGATGCTGGTACACGTCCCGGTCAGAAAGGCGTGGACGCCGGTTGCCGCGGCGGTCGACCGTATATTCGATCTGCGCGGCATAGCGTCCCAGCCCGTACTTCTCACCGTGCGCCTTGACGGTGTTCAGCCAGGTGTCCTGGGTGAACTGGTAGAGTCCGGCGGCGGATGAACCGACTGCCTGTGCCAGGGGATTAAATGCGCTTTCTACGGCTGCGAGTTCCATGAGATAGGAGAAATCCACCCCGGTGCGCACGCTGCTCAGGCGGATCGCTGCGACCACGCCGCGGTCGATATTGAACCGTTTCGCGTCCTGCCGGGCCAGGTCCGCATACACGCCGATGAGAAAGGCCAGCTCCGTTTCTCCCAGGGCTTGCTGTGGATCGGCGGCGGACAGATACAGCGAGCGGAATTCGTTGAGAGCCTGTTCGGTGCGCGGGCCTCTCAGGCCGTCGGCGCTCGCCTGGCCCAGGTCAAAACCGAGGTCGAGCAGGTTGGTCTGCAGTTGTTTCACTTCGGGGTCGAAGCCGGAGCTGCGGCTGACAGAGCGGTCGACCTGCGGGTCGGGCAGCAGCAGTGCTGGACCCCATTGTCGATGCGCGGCTGGTGTGGCCGAGCGGTGCCCGAGCTTGCGAATGCTGGTGCGCAGCGACTGGGAGCGGTTTTCCTGCCCGGCGGAGGTCGTGCCATGGTCCTCAAGGGAGGCCTCAGTGTCGGGCGCACCGTCCTGCTGTGCGGTATTGGCCAGCAGAGCGGAGGGTTCCAGGTCCTGTGCCGTGCTGGGACTGTCCAGGAAGATGGTCGCGCTCGCCAGCGCACTCACTACCAGAACCGCACTGCTGGCTGTCACCCCGAGGTGCAGCGGCAGTAACCGTCTGCGCAGCGGTCGGGTGCAGTCTGGTGCGGCGGCGGGTGTCCCGGCTCGAGGCGCTGCCGGCGTCAGTGCGCACTGCATCGCGTCCAGCCGCTGACAGGCTGCGTCGCGTTCCGCTTCCACCGCAGCGATGCGCTGCCTGAGACGATACAGTTCCGAGCGCAGGCGCTTTTCGCGCTGGCGCTGCGGTCGCCCATCACGCCACTGCCAATGACCGGCGCCCTGCAAGGCGCCTCGGATTTTATTGTTAAAGGCGTTTCGCCATTCTTGTTTTCCGGTACGCAACGGCTTAATCCTCGCAAGCGGCTGCAACTTAATTACAGCATAGACGATGTGGCTTGTACCCTCTCCATGCCTGCGGGACCCCGTTTCCGCGTTCCGTGTCCACCCTGGCCATATTGAGCAATGGCCAGCGTGGTGTTCCTCGATGTTAGTGTAAAATATTAAGCAATTTTCGTACTTGGAACAAATATTACACTGAAAAACATATTGTTATGTCTTATTTTCATGGAATGAGCGTGAAAAAAGTGTAAAGATTCTCAGACGCTTTTATGGTTTTTCTTACACGTCGACTGCCGTCGCCGGCGCGCCGTAACAGACTGCAGGTCTACTGCAAGGCGGCCCGGTTGCCCTGGGCGCCCAGGTGGTGTTCGCGACCCTCGATGCCGTAGCGACCCGAGAGACACAGCGGCTGTACCGGAACAGCGGCGCACTCGGCCGGGTTGTTACTCCAGCTTGAACGTCGGTCGGGGTTGTTTGCTCTGGTAATAGGGCATCATCTGCGGCACCAGTGCGTTCAGGGTCTGCTGACGGTTCTGGGGTGCGGGATGGGTGCTCAGGAACTGGGGCATCCGGCCGCCGCCCACCTTCGCCATTTTCTGCCACAGTGTCACCGCGGCGCGCGGATCGTAGCCCGCCTTGGCAGCCAGTTCGATACCGATACGGTCCGCCTCGGTTTCTGCAGTACGGCTGTTGGGCAGCTTGATTGCCAGCGCAGCGGCCAGCGCCGCACCCGACATGGCAATGCCGGGGCGGTCAGAGGCAGCGCCCACCGCGATGACGCCCACGCTGCTCGCCATGGCGACCGACATTTTCTCGGCCTGGTGATTGGCGAGCGCGTGCGAGATTTCATGTCCCATGACCTGGGCGATCTCGTCGTCTGTGGCGTCGAGCTTGTCGATCAGCCCGGTGTAGATGGCCATCTTGCCCCCGGCCATACACCACGCGTTCACCACCTCGGGATCATCGATCACCTTGATGCTCCACTCCCACCTGGCGGTCGCGGGCCGCATCTTGACCGCCTGGGCGACCAGGCGTTCGGTAATAGTCGTGACGCGTTGCTTCACTACCGGATCGTTGTCGACCTTGCCCTCTTCGGACAGCGGCTTGAGGGTCTGGGCGTACGCTTCCTTGGAGGCGCTGATAGCACTTTCCTCCGAGACCAGCATCAGTTGCCGGCGTCCCGTGGGGCTGGTGGCGCAGGCGACCAGGAGCAGGCTGACAAGGGCGAGAATCGCGTAACGTTTCATGCTGAGAGATGTTGGCCTACCGTGACGTACTGCAGCCTCTGTGCTGCAAACTTCAGCGTACATTTTTCTTCCAGTCGGGGATTATGGCGTTCTTCGCTTGCGACATATTGGAGAAGGTCAAGGCGACGTAAAACAGATCCACATCGGTGAAGTCGGTGTCGGTGACATCCGCATGGCGCAGGATCGACCCGGCGAGCTGGACTTCTCCCAGGTCCGCGCCGGTCAGGTTTGCGTTGCGCAGCGTCGCATCGCGCATGGACACACCATGCAGATTGGTGCCAATCAGGCTGGCATTGGTCAGGTTCGCCAGATTGAGGTTTGCGGGCGGACAGTTGTCGCCGCCCAGCTGCGCACCGTCGAGCCTGGCATCGATCAGAAGGGCGCCGTTGAGGTGTGCATTGCACAGGCGCGCGTTGCTGAGGTTGCTGCCGCGCATGTTGGTGCACAGCAGCACGGTCGATTCGAGGTTGGCGTTGCTAAGGTTGGCGTACGGAACACAGGCATCGGACAGGTCCGCGTGCGACAGGTCCGCGTCGCTCAGGTCGGCGCTGTGGAATTCGGCACGCCGCATGTCGCAGGATTTCAGGCGCGCCGCCTTGAGCGATGCGTGCGACAGCACCGCGCCGCGCGCCGGGTTGCCGTCACCGAGCTTTGCAGCCTGAAAGTCGGCGCCGTCCAGATTGGCGTGATCGAGGTGCGTGCCGAGCATCCGCGCATGCCGCAGCTGCACTTTTTCCATATTGGCATTGCTGAAATTCGCTTCCTGAAGCTGGGCGCCCACCAGACTGGCTTCGCGCAGGTCGCAGTCACTGAAATCGGCCCCCTGCAGCAGCGCGCCACTGAGATCCTGTCCGCGTAGATCGGCGCCGGTGAAGCTGTCCTCACGAAAGTCCACGCCCGCCAGTGTGTCCGCATCGATGCTGCGGATCACGACGCCGCTGTCTTTATGCCTGATCTCGATCATGAGAACCTGTTCTCCCCTGTTGGTCACTAATGGGCTCGTGGTCGCGACAGCGTGACGCGGCGCCTGTGGGCGCCGCTTGCGGCCAGCCGTGCGCCGATCCAACCGGCGGCCGCAGGCGAGCCGGCCCCTTACCCATGACTATAGTAGCGAACGCCATGGCAAGGCGAAACTGGCTGCCGCATCGCGAGGCAGGGGCTACCCGGGGTGGGCGCCTTCGACAACGTCTTTGCTGATCTCCAGCACCTGCTGTCCGTCCTGTTCCCGCACCAGCCCCGAGGCGAGTGGATCGAATTCCAGGCGTTTGACCACGCTTCCGAACACCTCGCGCAGTGCCCGGGCGCCGAGGCGGTTCTTGCGCGCCGCCTTGTCGGCGATCAGGAACGCGGCTTCCTCGGTAATGCTGAGCGTGATCCCCGTGTGCTTGAAATAGTCCACCGCAATCGGCCAGATGGCGCCGGGAATGTCACGGAAGATCCTGACCAGGTCCGGCGCGCTGAAATCGCGCAGCATGACAATGCTGTCGAAGCGGGACAGAAACTGCGGTGTCATGCCGTAGTTGAAGATGTCTTCCATGGCCAGATGGCTGGCCATGTCGAAGACGAAGCGCCGCTCCAGGCTGCCGTCGGCGCGCGGCACCAGCTTGTAGAACTTGTCGGCCCCGGACTTCTGGGTGACGCGTTGAAACACCTGGTCATAGAGCTCTTCGAAAGCGCCGCCGGCGACAAACAGGATGTGCTGAGTGTTGACCGGCGTGGTCAGCGAACGCCAGCTGCCGGCCTCGAAGTACGGCAGCTCGACCTGGATATTCTCGTTTTCCATCAGGGTCAGCAGGCTGTCCTGGGCGACAATGCCCTTCACGTTCGGTTCCCCGCCGACCGTCGCGCGTATCTTGTCGACTTCGTCGACACAGACGATTCCGTGCGAAACGTAGTCGAGCATGGTATCCAGGTCGGCGCGTTCGCCCAGTATGGTGGCGGCCTGGCGAGCCAACCGGTCCATGACCACGTTGCTTTGTGCGCCGCGGCTCGCCAGGTCGGCCACCAGGTTAGCGTTGATGCGGATAATGGTGGAGAACTGCTCGAAGCCTTTTGCCTGAGCGAAGAACCGTTCCGCGGCCCGCATAATGGTGGTCTTCCCGGTGCCCGAGTTGCCGATCAGCAGCACATTGCCGACCGAGTGCTCGATCAGGTGCTTGTAAATTGCGACCGCCATGTCCTGCAGAGCCCGGTCCTGGCCGATCACGTCCTGGCGCAGGGCGCTGAAAATGTCTGTGGGTGTCATTGCATGCCCGCTGGTGGTGGGAGTGTTCCCGCTTCAGCGCATCATACTACGGTACCCGGCGTCACGGATGGAACCCTGCTGCTCCGCCCCGTGAGTCCGCGCTGAGGTATAGGTCAGGTATTTGCGGCGAGAACTCTACGGGGCAGGCTCTGAGGACGGCGGTCGCCCGCCAGCGGCAACGGCCCAGGCATATGCTGTGTTCCCTATGCTCAAGCTCCCCTGGCTTGCGTGCCCCCGGTATGCCATTGCAGACACCTGAGTGCTGCTGCAGCAGTAAACAGCGGGTCGCGGCCTGCCAAGCGCATCACCTGTAATACCGCTACTCGACCGGCAGGGCTTGTTCGAAGGCGGAAAACTCGGCCTGGTCGACCTGACCGTCGGAATTGACGTCGGCCAGCGTGAAGCTGCCAAAGGTGGAGATCTGCAGCCACCGCGATGACTCGGGTTGTGCCTTGATTTCGTGCTGCGTCAGATAACCGTTCCTGTCAACATCCAGTTGTATGAATTGCGTTTTTGTCAATTCATCCGCACCCGCGGGTATGACTGACGCCGCAACCAGCATGAGGCTGACCAGTCGTGTCGGCAGTGAGTACTTCATCTCGTAAACCTCCTTGACGTCGTCGGGCGTCTTATCTGCCTTCAGTTCAGGGACAGAAAAGCTAGCACCGCGGCGCAGCCGGGTTATGTCGATTGAACGACGTTTTTCCGGTTTTTTTGTGACCGCGTGGTATCAATAGCTCAGTGGGCCTCTTGAGGCGACTAACCGCGTTAATCGATAGGATCCCGCCGCCGAGCACCATGGGTACAGGCGCCAAATTTCCGTGCACAGGCTCGCTCGAAGACCGGGATCGATTCATTTTCGTCGCCCGGCCTCAGCGGCTATACCAGTCTCCCTGTGAGAGATTCTCTAGAACATCAGCTGTTCTTCTAACGCTGCCGCACCTGTCTCCGCACATCTCTGGTCTTCGTCAGCGCTGGGGCTCCCAGAGACGCCGACAGCACCAACAACCGTGCCCTCTGCATAGAGCGGTGTGCCGCCGCCAACCATCATGGCGTCGGTGACAAACCGAGCACCGGATTGTCCGCGCCCAGGGTGCGTCGCCTCCGCTATTGAGCGGGTGTCAGCTTTGAAACTGGCGGCCGTCCAGGCCTTGCGGCGAGCCGTCTCCAGCGTATGGGGTCCGGCGACCTGGTCACGCAGCATGACCTGCGGGATGCCAGAACGGTCCACTACCGTCACCGAAACCTGGTAGCCTGCTTCACGACACGCCGTCATTGTTGCCTGTGCCACAGCAAGGGCGATATCCGGTTTCAACGCTTTGAAAGTCGTTAGCGCGTCTTCAACTGCGAACACAGAAAGGGACGCGAGACAAGCCAACGTGAATATGATCGAC
>CBDTYI010000024.1:0-16576 GCA_965364565.1 uncultured Gammaproteobacteria bacterium
AGTTCGCTGTAGTCGGCCAGCACCGAAACCGTGCCGCTGGCCGGGTCGCGCACTTCGCGGGTGACCAGGAACAGCTGGTTCATGTACTTGGTGCCGAGCTGGCTGAGCGACAGCGCCAGGTTGGTGAACGAGGCCATCACGGCGAAAAAGGTGGCCTTGAGGTTGGCCGGTGCCGAGTTGGCGATCCAGGCCAGCATGGGGATCATGGCGACCTGGCCGAGCGGCGATTCCAGCGCGGTGTCCACCAGCGCGATGAAGCGCGCGTCCACCACGCCGTTGGTGAGCGACGCCGTCCATTCGTGCAGGCCGTAGTACATGCCGATCACCGGCGTATAGAGGAAGGTGCCGACCAGGGTCAGAAAGGTGATCACGTAGGCGATGGAGCGTTCCGCCATGAAGCGCCGGAACAGAAACATGCCGAACAGTGCCAGGCTGCTGCCGATCAACGACAGGATGGACAGAAAACGCTGGTCGAAACCGAGCTGGTCGATCATCCACCAGGTTTCGCCGGCGCCCGCCAGCGGCATGGCGCGGTACACGAAGATGATGATCGCCGTGCCCACCAGTACCCGCCGCGCGGGCGCATCCAGCACCCGCACCAGGCGTGTCATCAGGAACAGCACGATTACCATGGACCCGGTGAAAATGATCTCTTCGTTATAGGGCAGCTCGCTCAACCCGATGGAAATCGTGAACAGCACGAACACCAGGCTGCCGATCAGGATCCACCAGTTCGGCGCCGGGCGCTCGGTCTGGCCGCGGATCATGGCCCAGGCCTGCGCGCGCGCGTAGCCCTGGCGGCGCAGGCGCGCCAGGTCGCGCAGCTTCAGCCAGCCGCCCAGGGTCACGCCGAGTACCGAGATCAGGGGAATCAGCAGGGCGAGCTGGAAGATATCGACGTAGACCTGCGCCTTGTCTGCCTCGGACATGGTCTCGACGCCGCTGAACTTGTAGACGTTGAGCAGCGCCACCGCGATGCCGCCGCCGACAATGGCGACCCGCCCCAGCGTCTGCATGGTGGTGTGCATCAGGCGCAGGCGCGCCGGGTCGATGGGCTGGCCGGCGTTGTCGACGCGCGGTACCGCTTCCACGGTCATGGCGTCGGCGACTACGTCCTGCACCACGTAGCCGACCGGGGCGAGCAGGGCGCTGGTGACGTACCACGCCGACAACGGCATGACCTCGGCCATGCGCGCCGGCTCGCTGAGCAGGCCGATCATGATCAGCAGGCTGAGCGCGATCAGCCCGGCGCCGAGGAACACCAGCCCGGCCTTGAATCGCCAGATGAGATCCACCAGGTGGCCGAGCGGCATCTTGAGCGCCCAGGGGATGTTGGCCCAGAACAGCAGGGCGGCGAGGAATTCCGCCGACAGGCCCAGGTAGTCCTTGACGAAGAAGGTGCCGACAATGCCGGTCAGACCGGAAATGCCGTAGGCGGCATAGACCATCAACGGGGGCAGGAACGACAGCCGCAGTTCGCGCCCGAGTTCCAGTACATTGCGATCGAACCACCGGTAGAGCCGGCCAAGCATTTGCGGTATCCCCTTGTTATTCCGGGTATCGTACCGCAATCGGGACGCCAGGGCCGCAGTGAATCCCGCTGTTACCAGGCGAACAGGCTGACGTTATCCCATTTCAGGCCGTCGCCGTTTTCCATGCTGCGCGCGTCATTGGTCTGGAATCGGATCCACAGGTCTGCCGAGCGATAGGGGGTCAAATCGTAATACTCGCCGCTGTGCACGCCGACGTCGATGCCGGGCCCCTGAAATGCGTCCAGTGCGACCCAGCCGGGCAGCCGGTCAGCGTCGCCGTCGGCGTCGTAGACCAGGAAATCCACCCGGTCACCACTGTCGTCCATGCCGGTGCGCCGGTGTTTGAAGGACAGCCAGACGGCGGATTTCTCCGATACGTCGCCCACGCGCCGCTCCACCCAGTGACTGACATTGTTGTCGGTGTCCTTGAGCAGGCGGTACCAGCCATCGTCTCCGATCCAGGCGTCGAAGCCACTGGGTTCGCCGCCATCGACCCAGCACTGGCCCGCCCAGTCGGTGAACTCCTGGCTGCACGGGTCGGGGTTCTCGAAAGCGTCGTAGTAATAGCTGTCGGTGCGCAGCTGCGCGGGCTCAAAACCCTGCCAGATGGTCCGGGCGATCACCAGCTGGCCGGCGCGCGAGGGATGGTAACAGTCGACCTGGGAGACCATGTAGGGCGCCAGGGACGCCTCGAACAGGGCGGCGCTGAACAGGACCCGCACGCCATTGCGGCCGTCGTAATCGGCAGCCTTCTGTGCCATCAGCTGATTGAGGGCGATATTGTACTGGCGCGCCTCGAGGCGCTGCTGGTCGCTGTTGGCACTGCTGAGGACGCGGCCGCAGGGGCCTTCATCCAGGTTGTTCTGGTCCAGGACCGAATCCAGCAAAAGATCCAGAAGTTCGCGCTGCAGATCGGCCGGCAGCGCATCGCAGACGGTGCCCAGTTCGCCCTTGCACAGGCTGTCGCGGGCTTCGGATTGCAGCGCATCGACATCCAGATCCCACAGGGCCTGGCAGCTGTTGAACACAAAATTATGCTGGCGCGCGAACATCAGGTCGCGGAACCCGGTGATGTCCGGTGTTGCCGAGATATAGATGACCGCAGCGGATCTGCCCGCCATGGCGTCGGTCAGATAGGTGAGGGTGTTGTCGATATGCTGGGCGATCAGTTCCAGGTCGCCGTCGTACAGATGGCCGAACTCGGCACACACGTCGTTGGAGCCCAGGCCGATGAACACCTGGTTGATCCGCTCCAGGCTGGTTTCATTCTGAAACAGACTCTGCGCCTGCTGCAGCGCATCTTTCCACTCGGCGCCGTCATCGGCCGCGGATAGTATGGCCGCGGTGTTATAGCCCGCCAGCTGACCGAGTGACCAGACCTGGTCACCCGCCGCGTAGCTCCAGGTCGGGTCGTGATCGCCGAGCCGCTTGCGCAGGCAGTTCATCAGTTCGTCGCCCGAGCCGCACATATCGTTGGTATGGGTGGCGGCGGCGATACTGTCGCCGATGACACCGAAGCGCCAAAGTAGCGGAATCGGTGCTTCGAGTGTGACGGGGGCGCTGCTGTTGCCGGCCGCGTCGCGCACCACCAGGGTCAGCACGTCGCTGTCCGCGCCGGCGATGTCGGTGCTGAAGGCTCCGTCGCTGCCCGCCAGGGTAGTGACCTGCTGCGACGTCGTCTGATTGGTAATGTAAACCGTCGCTTCCGCCTCCACGCTGCCGGCCAGGCCGACGATGCCGATACTGCCGCCGATTGCGCTACTGCGGGTAATCGCGTCCAGACCGGCCGGCGCGGGCGCGATGCTGTCCAGCGTCACCCTGAGTTCAATCCCGGCGCTATTGCCGGCCGGGTCGACTGCAAGCAGCGCAAAGGTATTGGTCCCCTCGGCCAGGGTCACGGGTCCGAAACTGAACTGGTTGGCTGCATCGACCAGCGCCGGGAGCCCGTTGACGGTGAGCGTGGCCGGCTCGCTCAGATGCCCGAGCAGCGTCTGCCCGGGCTGATTGGTCAGGCTGCCGTCGCGCGGAGTGTCCACGACGATGACCGGCGCCAGAGTATCCGCCGGCACCACCGGCGCCGCAGTCGAGCTCCCGCCGCCCCCACAGCCGTGCAGCAGGAATCCGGCAGCGAACAACAGCGCGGCGTTGTGCAACCATGGCTTCATGTCACCGTCCCTCTGATCGGCGGTCCCTGATACCAGCCTAGTCCGGTCCGGCGCGCCCGGCAATGCAAAGCCGTTCAACAGGTGAGCCCCGGACCCCGAAGCTCTTGCCTGTCTCATCAACCCGGCTCTGTTCACGGTACCGGAGGGATCGTTTGGAGTGGGGCTGGCTCGCCAGACGCCGCGGAATTCGCGGCGGCAAATCCGGATCGGTTTAACCAGCGCTTTGCGCTTGAACTGCGACGTTCAGGATTCCGGTATGTGAGCGGTGGATAAACGAGTAATAACGACTCTGCGCAGTCGTTTGACCGAGATCAAACTACCCGCGTTTTCCCTGCATACATAGTATTTTCCCTGATGGCACCTGGTGCCGTGGCTGGCTACGCTCAGCCATGCCCGGACAGACCTCAAGCGCACGGTCAGAATCAGGAAACCGCTGTGTGTTGTCTTGCTGCAGCCCCGCTTGCTGGCGCGGCGATATGCGTTGCATGCATTTGAAGTATCCGTCATGGGCAGGCATGAAAAGGCGTTAATACAAGTGAACGACTAAGGAGTAGGTAATCATGAAAGCATCCCCAAGTTTATTGTTTGCGACAGCTGCATTGGCTCTGGGCGTAGCGGGTTCCGTGGGTAATGCGGTAGCCGCATCCAGCGAAGACGGTGTCGAGCAGGTCGTTATCTCGATAAAGACCAACCCACTCACGGATCCCGAACCGTCATGTGTCGCTCTTCAGATCGGCATTAACCTGCTGCTGACCGAGGTTCCCGTCGGCACGGGTTCTGTTGCCGTCACACCTGCAGACAGGGTCGTTCTGTTTCCAACTGTTGATGGCGTTGAACTCGTTAACCCGGATAGCCCGATAAACAAACGGCCGAAACCGAAGCTTGTCTGCAATACGCCAGCCGGAGAAAAAACAGCGCCGCTGTCAGGTCTGTTGCAGAATTTTGTCGATCTTGGCGGTGAAGTCCTGATTTGTCCGCTGTGTGCGAACAGTCGTGGTATTACCGATCCAACGCAGGGAAGAAACGCCAATGCGGAGGAAGTTCACAACCTGTTCCTCTTTGCTGATAAGGTGATTGATTTTTGATTGCGTTTCCGTCCAGAAAGTCGAATAAGAGGATTAACATCAGGTTATCCAGCTAGAAATCGATTAAACAGGCAACAAGAACTCCGCTTCCTGATGAGGCGGAGTTCTTGTTTGAAAATGGTGCTGGCAATCGGCGCCGCACGGGTCGGGCGTAGCCGCAGTTGCGCAGATCCGCTTAAGCGGATCTGTCTCATGTTCTATAATGGCCCGTCATGAGACCGCTCTATTTCCTGCTCGGCTGGTGTTTTTTCGGCCTCGGCGCTGTCGGCACGGTGGTGCCGGGGCTGCCAACCACGCCTTTCATGCTGCTGGCTCTGTGGGCGTTCTCGAAAAGCTCGCAACGGTTTCACGACTGGCTGTATGCGCATCCCCTGTTCGGACCGCCGCTGCAGCAGTGGCGCAGTCACCGGGTGATTCCGGGCAAGGCGAAACTGCTGGCGGTGGCGACCATGACGGTGAGTTTCGTCTACCTGGCATTCTTTACCGGTGTGAGCGCCTGGCTCAAAGCGCTGACGGCGCTGGTGATGCTGTACGGGGCGGCCTTCATTCTCAGTAAACCGTCGCGGCTACCGGAACAGTCCAACTGAAGTGACCTGCCAGATGCTGCGCGGTGCGCGGGTTTTGACACAAAGGCGGGCGTCGCTTGCGCGCCCGCGCGCAGGGGAACACCTATGTGGTCAGATTGCACAACCCGGCTGGTCCTGGCCCTGCTGTCCGGTTTCTGGGTAACCGCCATGGCTGCGCAACCTGTTCTTGTCATCGACGACCGCAGCTCGGGCGGGCTGGAATCCAGTCAGGGTCCGGCCTGGCGCCTGATCACCGACGGCGTGATGGGCGGCGTGTCCAAGGGGCAGCTGACAACGGATACCATCGCCGGCCGCGCCTGCCTGCGTCTGCGCGGTGAAGTGAGCCTGAAAAACAGCGGCGGCTTTGTGCAGGCGGCGCTGGATACGGATGGCGAAACTCCCCTGGACGCCGCGGCCTACAGCGGCGTACTGCTGGAAGTCTACGGCAACGGTGAACAGTACAACCTGCACCTGCGCACCGCAGACGTGTGGCTGCCATGGCAGGCCTATCGGGCGTCTTTCACGGCACCCGCGGCGTGGCGTACCGTGCGCATTCCTTTCAGCGCCTTCAGCGGCTATCGCATCGGTGCGGCGCTCGACACCGCTGCGCTGGAGCGCATCGGTCTGGTGGCGTTAGGGCGCGCCTTTACGGCGGACCTGTGCCTGGCGCGGCTGGCCCTGTTTCGGGACGACCCGGGCAGCGAGTGACGCCGGAAACGCCTGCGCCGGGGTGATCTTCAGCCGGCGCTCTGCTGCACGTTGAGGTCGATGTCCAGCAGTTGCGTGATTTCGGCGCGCGCGTTGAGGCCGTCCCGATAGCCCAGTTCGATCAGTTCCCGGCAGAAACCGGATTCGAACAGCAGGTAGCTGATCAGCGGACGGCCCTCGGGCGTGAGTCCGCCCAGACCCCGCAGCAGCAGGCGCACCGAGCGCGGAAACTGCGCGGCGTGGCGCTCGGCGATGTCGCGAATATCCTGGCTGGGCGAGATCAGCAGAAAGTCGATAGGTTTGAGCGTCGCATCGCCGAACTGGAGCCGGTTGTCGCGCGTTTTGCTGATGGTGCGGTTGATGCGCTTCATGCGCTCGATGTCGGCGTCCAGGCTGTCCATGAACAGGGTGTCGAGCATATAACCGGTGATTTGCCCGATGCTGGGGTAGGGCACGTGCGCGCGTGCCGGGGGCACAGCGTCGATGCGCGGGTTGCGCACCCCGATAATCAGCAGCCGGTTGGCGCCCAGGTGTATGGCCGGGCTCAGCGGTGCGGTCTGGCGCATGGAACCGTCGCCGTGATACTCGTTGTTCAGCCATACCGCCGGGAATACCAGCGGGATGGCGCTCGAGGCCATCAGGTGGTCGATGCTGATCTCCTGCGCTATGCCCATGCGGCGTGCCCGCCGCCAGGGGTGGAGTGTTTCGCTGCCCTGGTAGTAACTGATGGAATGTCCGCTGCTGTAGCTCGATACCGTGATGGCCAGCGCGCGCAGCGCGCCGCTGTCGATAGCCTGCTGCACGCGGGCCAGGCGGATATGGCTCTCGATCAGGGTGCGCAGCGGGCTGTTATCGAGCAGGGCGCGTGGTGCCGCGCTGCCGAGCCGTGCGGTGGCAAAGGCGGCTATCCAGCGCGAGCCGGTTTTCAGCGCCGTCCACCAGTCGGTGCGGTACACCTTGGCGGAATGGAAGTTCTCCCACACGCCGTTCATGCGCGCCACACCTTCGGTCAGCTGCATTGAGTTGCTGGCCAGAATCGCGGCATTCAGGGCCCCGGATGAAGTCCCGCAGACGACCGGAAACGGGTTCGGCGCGCCGGCCGGCAACAGCTCCGCGATGGCCTTGAGTACGCCGGCCTGGTAGGCATTGCGCGCCCCGCCACCGGGCAGGATCAGTCCGTTGACGGGTGTAATCGGTCTCTTCTTGCGCGAAAACCAGTACACGGGAGATCGGCTCCTGTTCGCAGCTGCGGCGCGCCGCGCTCTATGCGCCTGTTTGCAAAAATTATAGCCGCAGGCCGCCCGCGGCAGGGCGGGTGTTTTGTTCCGGCAGCGGTTTTGGCTACAGTATCGGTACCATGAGCAGAAATCCTAACCCTCAGGGCAAGGGGCTGGCGCCGGTGCTGGACAGCCTCACGGCGAGCCGCACGCGGCTGTCGGTGCCGCCCAAGCGCATCGACCAGATCTCCAGCGAGCTGTTTACCTCGCTGTTTGTCCTGCACAGTGAATTTCATTTCAAGCCGGTGCCCGGCAAGCGCTACTGCCTGTACCGCAAGCTGGAGGGCTTCCGCCTGTCGCTGATCGCGCCCGACGAGTGGGGCGACGGCCGCTTCGGCCAGTACATCGGCGAGTGCGTGCTGCAGCCCGATCTCACCTGGACCCTGCGTTTCGACGCGCGCGCGGCCCAGGACCGGCAACTGCTGGCGCTCATCGAGTCGCAGCGCAAAGCGTTCGAGCGGCGCCTCGCCGCGGCCGAGACCCTGGACAGCGCGTTGCCGGCGTTCGACGCCTCGCTGCCCTTCTACCGGCGTGTATTTGCCGCCGCGCTGGCGCATTCACTGGGGCTTTCGATGCGCAAGAGCGGCATCCTGGGGCTCACTTACCGGCAGGCGCAGGGCCTGCTGCCCGACCCTGCGGCCGGGGAGCGGGACGCGTGACACACACGCCAGCGCAGCAGGCATGGGTGTATCCGGACTATCGCGGTACCGGCATCGTGAACCTGATGGCTTCCGTGATCAGCGCCTGCGGCGGGCGCGCTGACGCTTACGCGCCGCTGCCAATGCTCGACCTCCAGCCGCTGGCCGGTGCGCGCAAGCTGGTGCTGCTGGTGCTGGACGGCCTGGGCTATGCGTATTTGACCCAACAGGGTGCGGGCAGCGAGCTGCACCGCCAGCTGCGAACGCGTCTGACCTCGGTAGCGCCACCCACCACGGCGACGGCCATCACCACCTTTCTGACCGGTCAGGCGCCCCAGCAGCACGGCCTCACCGGCTGGTTCACCTGGTTTCGCGAACTCGGCAGCGTACTGGCGGTGCTGCCGTTTGCGCCGCGCTGCGGCGGGCAGCCGCTGGGCGGGACGGGCGTCAGTGCCGCGGCGCTGTTCGGCCATGTACCGCTGTTCGATCGTCTGTCGGTGAAAAGTACCTCGGTGTGCCCGGACTGGATTGCGCATTCCGAATTCAACCGTGCCCATCTGGGCCGCGCCGAGCTGCTGCCTTATCGCGATCTGGACCAGTGCTTCGGCAATATCGCGCGTGCGGTGCGCGCCACGGACGCGCCCGGCTACGTGTACGCCTACTGGCCGGGTTTCGACCGCCTGGCGCACGAGCTGGGCGTGGCCAGTGACGGCGTGAGCGAGCACTTCGCGGCCCTGGACGCCGGCTTTGCGCGCCTGCTCGACAGGCTGGCGGGGACCGGCAGTACGGTGCTGGTTACGGCCGATCACGGTTTTGTCGACGTGACGGCGGACGGGCGCATCGAGCTGTCGGCGCATCCGGTCTTGAAGGACTGCCTGGCCTTGCCGCTGTGCGGAGAGCAGCGTCTGAGCTACGCTTATGTGCGCGCCGGCTGCGCTCAGCGATTCGAGGATTACCTGGATGAACATCTGGGGCAGGCCATCGAATGGCATCACAGCGCGGCGCTGCTGCAACAGAATCTGTTCGGTCTCGGTGAGCCGCACCCCGAACTGGCATCGCGCATCGGCGATTACACGTTGATAATGAAGCCGGGCTACGTGATCCAGGACCCGATCGTCGGCGAAAAGCCGTTTGCCATGGTGGGTTTTCACGGGGGGCTGAGCGCCGCGGAGATGTATGTGCCGCTGATCGTGGCGCAGTGCTGAGGGCTGCGCCGAACACGGGCACCAGACCTGTTGCGGGTCGGAAATCGTCTTTACAATTGGCGCAACACCATACGGGTGCGGGCCTGCCCGGCGCGACGCTGGAGCAATGCTCCGGATGAAGTGCCACTGTCCGCATCCGGCCGAGGATCGAAGAGGGGAGCAGACAATGCGTTATCGCCACTATCTGTGCATGGCGTTGCTGGCCAGCCTGGTTCTGCCGGGCTGCAGCGACGAGCCGCAGCAACAACTGGAAGTCATTGCCAGCCTCGATCAGGCGCCGGGCAATATCACCGTGACGCCGGACCAGCGCATTATCGTCAGTCTGCATCAGTTTTTTGCTCCCGACTGGCGCGTCGCCGAGTGGGCGTCGGCCCGGCTGCAGGCGTTTCCGAACCCGCTGATAGCCGGCGGCGGCGACGCCGATGTGCGCTTGCATTCGGTGCTCGGCATCCAGAGCGACAGCGACGGCATTGTGTGGATGCTGGACAACGGCATGCGCGGGGCCGCGATACCCAAGCTGGTGGGCTGGGACAGCAGAAACAACAAACTGCACAAGCTGATTTTCCTGCCGGAACCGATTACCAGCGCCAATTCCTTCGTCAATGACCTGGCCATCGATGAAGCCCGCAACCACATCTACATCGCCGACCCGGCCGGCGGTGACAACGCCGCCCTGATCATCGTCTATTACCCCACCGGCTACGCGCGCCGCGTATTGCAGGGCCACGCCAGCGTAATCCCGGACCTGGTGATCGACGGCGAAGCGGTGGAGATCCGGCAGGCAGACGGTTCCACTGTGCGGCCGCGCATCGGCGTGAATCCGATTGCGCTCGATACGAAAGGGGAATGGCTTTACTTCGGCCCCATGCACGGCACCTCGCTGTACCGCGTGCGGGTCGAGGACCTGCTCGACGAGAGCCTCGCGCCCGGGGTGCTGGCGGGCAAGGTGGAACGCTACGGGCGCAAGCCGGTGAGTGACGGGATTTCCATCGACAGCGAAGACAACATCTATGTGACGGATATTGCCAACAACGCCATCGGCGTAATCGACAAGTCGCGCGAATACCGCATCTACATCCAGGACCAGCGCCTGTCGTGGCCCGACGCGTTCAGCTTCGGCCCCGACGGCAGGCTGTATACGGTAAGCAACCAGCTGCACCGCTCGGCGCCGTTGCACGGCGGCGAGCAGGCCGCTACGCCACCGTTCTATATCTTTGCTTTCGAACCCCTGGCGGCGGGTGTCAGCGGTCGCTAGTCGGCGCCAGGCTCGCCGACTGCGATCTGTTCACGGTGGGCGGTCCCGGCGTGGCATGGGGCTGCTCTGCGATCTTTGCCTCCTCCGGCGTGAATCGACCGGTCTGCGCGGAACCAATCCGGGCCGGGCGGAATTCGATGGCTCTGATGTATAATGGCTCAAGTCATCCAGCCGTGTGGCGATTCAGACCGATAATGATAAGCAAGCTGTCCCGCCGCACACGTCGCCCGCCGTTCCGGACCCTGTCCCTGGGGTTCCTGTTGCTCGCCATCGGCGCCTGCCAGGAAGCGCCGCAGCCCCCGGCGGCGAAAGCCGAGCGCGCCCACCTGGTGGAAACGGCCACGGTGAGGAGCGACAGCCTCAGCGTGGTGCGAACCCGCACCGGGACGCTGCGCGCGCTGCGCGAGGTGCAGGTGTTTACCCAGGAGGAGGGGCGTATCACCGCGCTGCCGTTCTACGCCGGCGACACGGTCAAGCAAGGCGATGTCGTGGTGAGACTGGACGATACCCTGATCCGCGCCCAGTTGTCGCGCGCCACAGCCACCCGCAAACAGGCCGACCAGAACCTGACGCGCCTCAAGGAGCTGCGCACCCGCAAGCTGGTATCCGAGGACGAGTACGCCCGCGCCATCACCCAGCTGGAAGTGGCCGAGGCCGACGAACGGGTGCTGGACATACGCCTCGGCTACATGACCATACGCAGCCCCATCGCCGGTGTGGTCAGCGCCCGACTGTCGGAACCGGGCAATGTGGTGGAACGTCACGACCATGTGCTGACGATTTCCGACCCGTCGTCGCTGGTAACCGAACTCCCGGTCTCGGAGCTGATCCTGCCGCGGCTCAAGACCGGAGACAGTGCCCGGGTGCGTATCGACGCGCTGGGCGACCAGGTGTATGAGGGTCATATCACCCGCATCTATCCGACCCTCGACCCGGTAAGCCGGCGCGGCACCATCGAAGTCGAGCTGCAGCCGGTGCCGGAGGGCGCTGCACCGGGCCAGCTGTGCCGCGTCGAGCTGGGCACCCACGCCGCGCAACGCCGCGTGATTCCGTTTTCGGCACTGCGTCGCGATGAGGACAGCGAATATGTGTTCATGCTCGACACTGACGGCAGGGCGCAGCGGGTGAGCGTCAAGAGCGGCCTGCGGCTGGCGGAAAGAATCGAGATCACGGAAGGGCTGCAGGACGGGCAGCAGGTCATCACGCGCGGATTCCTGGGCCTGACCAGCGGCAAGAAGGTCAAGCCGGTCGAGCGCGGCCCACGCAGCCCGCTGACCGACGCGGGCTGAGCGTGGCGGCGCCGATGACACGCACCGGAGGACTGGCGGCCTGGTCGATCCGCCATCCCATCGGCGTCAGCGTGATCGCCGCTGCGGTTATCGTATTGGGTGTGTTCGCCCTGTCGCGACTGTCCATCGATCTGCACCCGCATATCATCTACCCCGAAATCCGCGTGCGCGTGATCAGCCCGGGGGTGCCCGCCACGGTGATGGAGGACCAGTTCAGCCGCCAGTTGGAGGAACAGCTGGCCATCACCGAGGACGCCATCGGCGTGCAGTCGCGTACCAGCGAGGGATCGGTGTCGGTCGAGCTCTCCTTCGAGTACGGCAAGGACATCGACATTGCGCTGCGCGATGCCAGCACCCGCCTGGACCGGGCCAAGCGCTTCCTGCCTGATACACCCGACCCGCCGATGATCTACAAGCGCGACCCTTCGCAGATCCCGGTGCAGGAGTTCGTGGTCAGCTCGCCGCTGCGCGACCCGGTGGAGTTGCGCAGCTGGGTGGACGATGTGTTCGGCAAGTGGTTCATCAACCTGCCCGGGGTGGCCGCGGCCGAGGTGGGCGGAGGGCTGATCCGCGAAATCCAGATCCTGCCCGACCAGCGGCGCCTGGCCGGCGTGGGCCTGAACATGCAGGACCTTATCGACGCCCTGCAGCGCGGCAACCGCGAGGACCCGGCCGGACGCCTGAAAATGTCGCGCCAGGAGCTGTCGAGTCGCATCAGCGGGCGCTTCACGAGCGTGGAGCAGATCGCCGAGTTGCCGCTGCAGCTCGCCGACGGAGATGTGATTCACCTGCAGGAAGTGGCGGAGATCATCGACACCCACGAGGATGAGCGCCTCAGGGTGCGGGTCAACGGTATCCCCGGGATCAAGCTGTCGATCCAGAAGCAGCCGACCGCCAACACCGTAGCGGTGGTCGATGTGGTGAAGGAGCGCATGGACTGGTTGCGCGAACAGGAGCTGTTGCCGGAGGATATCGAGATCCGCAGCGTTTCCGATGAGTCCATCTACATCCGCCAGGCCCTGAGCAACTCCACCATGGCCGCCGCCAGCGGTGCGCTGCTGGCGATGCTGGTGGTGTACCTGTTCCTCGGCAACCTGCGTCGCACCCTGATCATCGGCAGCGCCATCCCCATCGCCATTATGGTGACCTTCGTCATCATGGGCATGGGGGGGCTCACCCTCAATATCATGACCCTGGGCGGGCTGGCGCTGGGCGTGGGCCTGATTGTCGACAACACCATCGTGATGCTGGAAAACATCTACCGCCACCAGAGCATGGGTGAAGCGGATCTCGATGCCGGTATCCACGCCGCGCAGGAGGTCAACAGCGCGATTGTGGCCTCTACCAGCACCAACCTGGCAGCGGTGCTGCCATTCCTGTTTATCGGCGGGCTCACCGGGCTGTTGTTCCGCGAGCTGATCTTTACCATTTCGGCGGCCATTCTGGCGTCGCTGGTCATTGCGCTGACACTGGTGCCGGCGCTGGCCGCCAAGGTGCACAGCGTGGAGCGCGGCCGCGTGCGGCGCGCGGTGGATGGTGTGCTGGGCTGGTTGCAGGAGCGCTACGCTGGCGTGGTCGCCGGGGTGCTCAGGTTTCCCGTGCTGGTGATCCTGGCTTTCGTGCTGATGCTGGCTGCGGCACTGCCGGTGTTTTTCGCCGAGGGCGCAGAGGTCTTCCTGCCGGATATGGATGACGGGCGTGTGTCGGTGAGCATCAGCACCGATCCCGGCGTGACGCTGGACGAAATGGATCGCAGCGTGCAGATCATCGAGCAGCTGCTGGAGCAGCAAGCGGAAGTGGAACAGGTGTTTTCCACCGTCGGCGGCTTCATTTTCGGGCGCACCCAGCGCGAGAGCGCCAACCGCAGCACTCTGACCGTGCAACTGGTACCGCTGTCGCAACGTAGCATCAGCAGTGACGAGTGGATCAAACGCATGACTGCGGTGATCGCCAAAAAGCAGCTCGCCGGCCTGCTGGTAAGAATGCGCACCCGGGGCATCCGCGGCATCCGCACCAGCCTGGGTGACGACGACATCAGCATACGGGTACAGGGGCCGGACCTGAAAACCCTGGAACAGATCGCCGATGCCATCGCTCTGCGCTTCAAACAGCTCCCGGAGCTGCGCAACGTGGAGCACTCGGCCGAGGACGCGCACCACGAACTCAGCATCGACATCGACCGCGAACGCGCCAGCATCCTGGGGCTGGACGTGCAGGATGTGGGCAAAGCAATGCGCATCGCGCTGGAAGGCGTGGTGGTAACCGATTTCATCGACCAGGACCGCAGCTACGATGTGCGTCTGCGCCTGCCGCCGGTGGAGGCATCCAACCCGCAGGAGCTGGAGTCCGTGCTGCTGTTTCCCGCCCAGCAGGGCCGCAAGGCGATCTACTTGGGCGATGTCGCGCGAGTGAACCTGATCGAGACGCCCGCCGCGATTATGCGCGATAACCAGCAGCGCATTGTCGAGATCAGCGCCTCGCTCAACGCCGGTGCGACGCTGGGGGGTGCGCTGTCCGCCATCGATGACACGCTCGCGGACCTGCCGCTGCCGCCCGGCTATACGCTGTACGACGGCGGCGCCCGCGAGACCCTGCAGGAGGGCAGGCGGCTGACCGAAACGCTGCTGATGCTGGCGCTGTTCCTGGTGTTCGTGGTGATGGCGATCCAGTACGAGTCGCTGCGCAATCCGTTCATCATCCTGCTCAGCGTGCCCTTCGCCCTCATCGGCGTCGCGCTGGGCATTGGTTCGGCGGAGCTCCCCCTATCCATGCCGGTGAAGCTCGGGATGATCATGCTGGCCGGTATCGTGGTGAACAATGCCATTGTGCTGGTCGAGTACATCGAGATTATGCGCGAACGCGGCAGCGCTATCCGCAGCGCCATTCTGGAGGCGGCGCGCCTCAGGCTGCGCCCGATTCTGATGACCACCCTGACCACGGTGATCGGCATGCTGCCGCTCGCCATCGGTCTGGGCGAAGGTTCGGAAATGCTGCAGCCGCTGGCGGTGACCATTGTGTGGGGGCTTTCGTTCTCCATGTTCGTCAGCCTGCTGCTGGTGCCGGTGCTGTACGAGCTCACCCATCGCAAGGCCTGGAAGCAGCAGCTCGCCACCGGGGAGGCGTGAGGCGCAAAACCGCTTGCCATTAACTCAGTGTCGCCCGGTCACCCCGGCAATCCCAGGATATCCCCCAGCGGGCTGATCACGGCATTGCCTCCGCGCTGCAGTACGTGGGTGTAGATCTGCGTGGTACGCAGGTCTTTGTGACCCAGCTGTTCCTGAACGGTGCGGATATCCATGCCCCGTTCCAGCAGGTGGGTGGCGAAGGAGTGGCGCAGGGTGTGGCAGCTGGCCGGCTTGTGGATGCCTGCCCTGAGCACCGCCTGCTTCACCGCTTTCTGCAGGCAACTGTCATCGAGATGGTGGCGCCGCACGACGCCGGCACGCGGATCGGTGCTGCGTTTCGCAGCCGGGAATACGTACTGCCAGGCCCAGCTCCTGGCGGCGTTCGGATACTTTCTGGCCAGTGCGTGGGGGAGATACACTGCGCCGAAACCGTCACGCAAATCCTTTTCGTGCAGATTCCTGACCGATTCAAGGTGCCGCTGCAATGGCACGACAAGCGCATCGGGCAGGGTCACCACGCGGTCCTTGCCACCCTTGCCGCAGCGTACAACAATCGCCCGATGCTCGAAGTCCAGATCCTTGACCCGCAGGCGCAGACATTCCATGAGGCGAAGTCCTGAACCGTACGGCAGACATACCGGAAGCCATTGATTGCCGTCCAGGTGCCGGAACAGCCGTTGCGTTTCGTCCTGAGTCAGTACCACCGGCAGCCGTTGCGGTTTCTTGGCGCGTGCTGCATTCGTGATATCACCCAGCGGCCTGTCGATCACATGCCGGTACAGAAACACCAGGGCATTCAGCGCCTGATTCTGGGTGCTGGGCGCGACATTGCGTTCAACCGCCAGCCAGGTCAGAAACCGGCCGA
Organism: uncultured Gammaproteobacteria bacterium; assembly: GCA_965364565.1. Taxonomy (GTDB): domain Bacteria; phylum Pseudomonadota; class Gammaproteobacteria; order DSM-19610; family DSM-19610; genus Thiogranum. Next base: position 15,711 of record CBDTYI010000024.1, read on the forward strand.
CGTCCGCCTCGCCAAGTTCATTCGGGTGCCGTTTGCCGTGAAAAAGGATGAAGCGCCGGATCCAGTCCACGTAGGACTGCTCGGTACGAATACTGTAATGCCTGACCCGGATGGCATTGCGGACCCGTTGCAGGAAAGGCGAAGTGCGCTTGCTGGTTTGCATCCTTGCATACCTCTATACGCTGTTTATACGTACAGTAGTACAGAGAGGCGCAGGAAGCAAGGAAGGATAGGTCGCAAATCTCCTGATACGTTCCGAGGGCGTAAGACCCGTGGTTCTTTTCATGCCGCTCAATAGATTGCATGGTATTGAAAATATTTGGAAACCTAGCATTCTGAGTGATACTGTAAACGCGAAGGGGGATCAGTTTTTGAGGGATAGGTCGAAATTTGAGGTGTTAAAACACCTCAATCTCCCAGATACACAATGTTATGCGTAAAGAACAATGAGAATAATCGTCATTCTGCTAATCTCAGTGCTGGTTGGGTGTTCTAAAGAGCCAACTGTTTCTTTTCGTTTCGAAGCTCCGGAAGGGGAAGTGCTGGCAGTTAAAGAGCTAGAAGAAAGAGGCGTCTGGTTTATCAAAAAATCCGATGGGCGCTATGAGTTTCGGCAGTCTGATATGCCTGTAGTACAAGAAGTATATGGCAACGCTACAAACACGATAATACCATTTGGAAGAAGTGCAGCTCATGGTCCTGCGATGCATAAGATTCTGGTCAGAAACCTGGATAAAGCTAGAGTTAGATACAAAATCAGAACATATCAAGGGCAAGACTGGATAGTTTGGGATGAGCCTCAATCAGAGAAAGTAAAAGCAGTGTATGAAGCTTCGGAACGAGAAATGAAAGCGTCTCTGATCGGT